>QIAA01000051.1 GCA_003224905.1 Acidobacteriota bacterium | reverse complement strand
TCGGCACAGGCGGCGCACAGTTGTCGTTAAACGAGAGCATGGTGAAGACTCTGGAACATGCAACCGTCAGGACTGCCCAGGGCAACGAAGCCACTGTTCGCTTAGGCTCTCGCTTTCCCATCCTGAACGCCAGTTTTGCACCAATCTTCAATTCCCCTGCCATATCGCAGGTACTTCAGAACAATACTTTTCAAGCCGCCTTCCCGTCTTTCAATTATGAGGACATAGGACTCACCATCAAGGCAAAGCCGGCGGTGAGCGGCAACTTGGATGTGAGTCTTCAACTTGAGATGCAGTTCCGCTCTCTGGCCGGCCAGTCGATTAATGGCGTTCCAGTAATTTCGAATCGTGAATACAAAGGCAGTATCAACCTGCTGAACGGAGCGCCCGCGGTGGTCGCAGGTTCAGTTTCGCGCACGGAGCAGCGAAGCTTGAATGGGATTCCCGGACTTGGTTCTGTGCCAGGCTTGAATAAAGTAATGGTCAGCAACAGCAAGGAACTGGACGAAGACGAGTTGCTGGTGGTGATTACGCCTCACGTGATCGATACTGGCTCCGCGCGAGAGACCACGGAAGTTTGGATGACGAAATAGAGCCTAATCCTTCTGTTTGGCCGCGAATTCCACTAACCCCTTCAACACATCGTACGGAAGATTAGTTACGTTTCCGATCTTCCGGCCATTAATAAACAGAGTCGGCGTGCCGCTGACGTCCACGGAGCTGCCAAGCACCATGGAATGCTGCACACGGCCGGCAGTGTCCGCTGTTGCCGCACATTCCGCGATCTCTTTTCCTTTTACGCCTGCCTGATCTGCCAAAGCGGTGAGCTTTTCGTCCGCATTCTCTGGAGTAATGTCGGCTTGAGAATCAAATGCGCTGTGCATGAACTTCCAGAATGCGTCATTGGATTTGCGCCCCACACAATCGGCATAATAGGCGCCCTTCTGCGCCCAATTGTGCGCAGGCAGGGGAAACTGCTGAAAAACGAGGCGGGCGTTTTTTTCCTCGGCGAGCAACTTGTCGATTGTCGGTTGCGCCTGTTTGCAGTACGGACACTGGAGATCGCTGAATTCGAAGATTGTCACCGGAGCATCGGCCGGCCCCAAAGAGAATCCGTTTATGCCTTTAAGCAGCGCGTCGCGCGCGGCAGTGAACGGATGTGTGCCGAAAGGAATGATCTCGCCAATGACCGCATGCTGGCCATCGGAGGTTACGTAAAGCCGGCTGGACTGTTTTCCCTGTGCATTACTGATTTGCACCAGGACCTCAGATAAACCTTCCGCCTGAGAGGGTTTAATCTCCACGATTTTCCAGCTCACGGTTGGGTCATACCCGAACATCTGCTGCAGGAACGCATTCACCGTCTCTTCTGACGGAAGCCGGGGGCTGAACTGCGGAATAGGTGGATTTTTATCTGCCGGTTTTTCCGGCCGCGTGGGATGCGTGGGCGGGCTCTTCTGCTGAGCTATGATCGAAGTTACGAAAACAACCATCGCCAGCCAAAAGATGATGTGACGTTGCATGTTTTCCTTTCGAAGTAGGAAGCCAGATGTCAGCGGATAGACCCAGCTAGATATCTGGCTTAGCGGCAATAGGGAAGCGGCGGCCATACCCAAACGCCTTGGCAGAGATCTTCAATCCCGACGCCGCTTGCTGTCGCTTGTACTCGCTCCGCTCCACCATTCGGATCACATCGCGCACAAGCCTGAGATCAAAGCCATGATCGCTCGCAATCTGCTCGGCGCTGTGAGATTCCTCAACATAGTCCTCGAGGATCGGATCGAGGACGTCGTAAGGCGGAAGCACGTCGCTGTCTTTCTGGCCGGGGCGCAGCTCGGCTGATGGCGGCTTTTCGAGACTGGCCTGCGGAATAACCGGCCGGCGCGCATTCACGAACCGACTCAGGCGGTAAACCAGAGTTTTCGGAACGTCGGAAATGACCGCCAGGCCGCCCGCCATATCACCGTACAAAGTGCAATAGCCTACGGCCATCTCGCTCTTATTGCCTGTACTTAGTACCAGCGCGCCGAACTTGTTCGAGAGCGCCATCAGCAAAGTTCCACGAGTTCGCGATTGAATGTTCTCTTCGGTTACATCTTCTTTGTAGCCGGCAAAAATGGGCCTAAGGGTCTTTCGGTACGCTTCAAACATCTCCGTTATGCAGAGCATTTCGAAGCGGATTCCAAGATTCTGAGCGAGTTCTTGAGCATCATCGATTGAACCCTGAGACGAATACGGACCCGGCATTCCCACTCCGATTACGTTCTCGCGTCCCATCGCATCCACGGCGATTGCAGCCGTCAAGGCCGAGTCGATGCCGCCGCTCAGTCCCACGATCACGCGTTCGAAACCGCATTTGCGAACATAGTCACGGGTTCCGAGCACAAGAGCCGCATAGGCGCTGGCTTCTTCGCCTTCGATCTGCGAATGAATGTCGCCCGTGAGCCGATCGGAATCGAAGTAGATAAGATCCTCTTCGAACGACTTTCCTTGCGCTACGACTTCCCCTTCCGGATTTAACAAGAAGCTGGAACCATCGAAAATCAAGCTGTCATTCCCGCCGACTTGGTTGACCATAGCCACCGGCAATCGGTAAGTGCGGGCAATGGTAGCGAGCATTTCCCGGCGCAGCTCTCGCTTTCCCATCCAAAAAGGCGAAGCAGAGATATTGAGAAGGAAATTGCCGCCCGCATGGACCAGCGCTTCAACGGGATCAAAGGTGTACATGCGCTTATTCCAGAAGTGCTTGTCGTTCCAGGCGTCTTCACAGATCGTTAAAGCCATCTGCTTGCCGCAGAAGGGAAACAGCACCTGGCTTTTTGCGGGAGCAAAGTTGCGCATTTCGTCGAAGACGTCGTATGTGGGCAGGAGCATCTTCGATTGCAGAAAGGCAATGTGCCCATCCTTCAGCAAGACGGCTGAGTTCATGACCGACTTGCCGCTTTCCGCCTGCGCTGGAGTCACGAGCCCGCAAATAACAGCAATACCACGAGTTTCAGCAGCAATTCGTTCCGCAGTTTCGTGATTGTGCTCGACAAAAGAAGCGCGTTCCACCAGATCACGTGGAGGGTAGCCACAAATGGAAAGCTCGGGAAATAGAATCAGCCCGGCTCCGGCAGCCTGGGCGTTGCGGGAAGAGCCGATGATTTTTTCGGCATTTCCCGCAAAATCGCCGACCGTGGGATTGATCTGACCGAGCGCGATTTTCACATTTTCAGTCTAAAGGGTCGTGGTGCTGTCGCCAAGTTGGAGGGGTAGCTCTGGGAACTGCGAAGAGAAAAGTAACCCGCAAAGGACGTAAAGAAAACTCAGTTCGGTGATGGCCCCGTCGGGCCGGCTCCTCCCAGATCCGGCGGTGCTGCCGGTCTGGGCGCCCTCCGTCCATCAGGAGCGCTGGCCGGTGATCTGGAATCGGGCTCCTCACCCGGGCGCCGCAGCGTAGGCGCATTGGCGGGACGAACCTCGGGCTGCGCTGGATTTTGCGCTACCGTGGGCTGTTCAAGATTCACTTCTTTTTCCGTACGCACTACCTTCTCGCCACTGACTTTCATAATCTCGACACGCACGACCTCGTCCGCTACGAAGCGAACGAAATCCACATCGTGAGGCGGTTCACCATAGATCCAATCTTCGTATTCTGTGTCGCCATCCTTCTCGCGAATCTTCTTGGGTGCGCGTCCTTTGGAGGTGACTACCATTTCCCGGTTCATACCAACGAGAACTTCGTGACCTTTGATGGCGTTTTGCACCTTTGGCGGAAGAGTATCCAGGTAAGCCTCGACAGCCGATTTTGCATTGAAGTCGAATACAGGATGGAGAAGATCTTTCAGCTCCTGAGGAGTCAGCTCAGGCACATAATGATTGAACACAAGATCCACATAGGAGCCACGCGGGTTGGCATTCGGATCGTTGGGCGCAATCTGGGTCATGCCTCCGCCGCCACCGACCTGAATGCGCTGATACCACTTCTGTTTCTTGACCGGGCCCCCATTGATCTCAAAGTGAATACGATCGTCCTTAATAATGATGGCGCTGATGCGAGCCTGGTCGCCAGGCTTAGCCGCCGGTCCCCACATGGCCATCATCTGTTGCAACTCCTGACCACTCGGTGACAGTTTTCCATCCTTAAGGATCAGTCCCTTTTTTCCCATCGGAAAAGGCGAGCGAATGTATACCAGTTCGGAATTGAACCCCCTGATCAGGTCCATGCGCGTCTGTTTGGAAATGCGAGTTGGTTGATCAGGCTTCGTCTGATCGGCACTGGCGAACAAAGTGAGCAGGAAAAGGCAGAAAATGAAAGCCGGCAACAAACGTGGCTTCATGGGGCACCCCGAACCGCTAATCAGATGATTATAGCCCCGTTTTGGGTGGCTTCGGTCGAGAGGTTTCGAGCAAAAGGCTCTAGGGTGGCGGCATGGGCGGAAACGCCCGCACCGCCATCCAGAGCTCAACTCATTTGTAACTGAAATTCACTTTGTCCAGATAAACAGAATAGTCATGCTGGTACCTGTCGCCGTCCATCTGGTAATTGATCGTCATGCCATACCAGCTCGTCTTGCTAGGGTTGTCATAACGGTTCAGCGTATGTTTCACCCCATTCAGTGTGATTGATTCGAAGAGCAGGTGATTAGCTGAAGTCCGCTGGACGTGAATGGTGAGATGGTTCCATGCATTGCTCACCGGATTACAAGGAATCCCGCTCTTTACCCAATGCATGTTCACGTTGTCCCATGTGTCCCATTCATGGCCGCCGGCGATCCGGCATTCATGTCCCCAAATAAACGAGAGTCCATTGAAGAACTGGTTGATGTCGAATTCCAGGGCCTGTGACTTCGATAGATCGGTTCCGAAGAAGTACACGTCATAAGTGAAGTCGTGGAAATTAGGCACCGATTTCTGGTTGGCAAGCCTGGTGGTGAACTTCTGGTTCCATAAGCCATCAGCAAATGGCGTTGTACCCCCAATGCTGAACTTCATCGATTTCCCGCTCAGCGATGGTGAACTAATTCCTTGCTGGGTGGACCAAGTGAATCCAGGCCCGCTCGGCGTGCACCAACCGCAGATGCCATAGTCAGGAGGCAGTAATGCGTAGCCGTTCCAGTGCGAATCTTCTTCCAGATTTGCGAAAGTACCTCCGCCAGTAGTGGTAGTAGTGCCGCCGCCGCTGCTCGAACCCACGGTGATCGTCACAGCCTTGATCGCATTCCAGCCGCAGTTGTCCCACTCTTGAACAACCGTGTTGTAGGTTCCGGGGCTGAGATTCAAATATGTATCGATTTTGGCTCCGCTTACTTTGTAAGCGAGCTTGTACGGTGCGGTGAAGATGCCCATGCCACCCACGCCCTTTGAACAGGCCGGCGATTCCGCCGTGGCGATGTAGTGCACAGATGTCGGAACCGTAGCTCCGTTGCTAGGTGATTTTACAGTGACCCCTGCAAATGCGAAGGTCGCCAACGTTGGGAATAGAAAAATGCACACGCCCTTCATGCTGTATCTCCAACTTTTTTGTTTTCGCTAATTACGAAGGATGGGCGGATTCTATGTTTGCTTCCACTTACCCACAAGCAAAAACAGCTCTGAATACAGTTCTTTTACACTCAGAAGTTCATGTACTGGCGAATTCATCCTCGCAGTTTCGATTTTCATGGGAATTGTCTAGGTGATTTCTCTTAGATAAATGTGACTCGCAGTCCATCACGCGCGACTTGCAGCGGCAGAACGCGGCCGCCATTGTCGCCGATGGCAGTCGCGACGCGGCTGGCGGCACCTTTTTCCACCAGGAAGATTACGCACCCTCCACCGCCGGCGCCGCACGCTTTTGCTGCGAGACCACCGTTCTTATTGGCGACCGAGATGAGGCTATCAATTAGAGTGGTGGTGATTCCCGGAGCGTTCGTACGCCGTAATTTCCACTCATCGCGCAGCAGTCGTGCAACTTCGTTCCAATCGCCACGCACCAGTGCCTGATGCATCGTCCGCGCGATCTCCGCGATTCGCTCAAAATTGCGAAACACGTGCTTGTCGCCGTTGATATGAGCCTTGAAGACTTCCCAATTATTGATTCCCGATTGTCGCGGAGCTCCCGTATACGCCAGCACAAAACGCGACTCGATTTCTTCCGCTGCGACCGGCACGGCTTCGCGGTGAATTCCATCAGCGTCAAGATGAATTGCGCTCACCCCGCCATAGAGCGCTGGATAGTAATCCTGGCACCCAGTAGGAACCGAGATGACCTGCGCTTCGACATTTTGAGCAATGACGCGCATCTGCTCCAGGGTGAGGTGGCGATCGGTGAAACGCCCAAGTGCTGCCGTGGTGGCAATCATGAGCGACGAGGAACCGGAAATGCCCGCGCCAGCAGGCGATTCGGAGTCTGTCTCGATGAGCAAGCCTTCTTTCGGCGCAAAGAATTGAAGCAACCGCGCACTCAAGGGCAATCGAAATCGTCGCGCTCTCCGAAGCTGCTCAAAGCTGGCGAAGTGCTGCTCGCGCCCGGTATCAAGGGAGCGCAGGATCATCTCCCTCCCCCTCAAGGGCGTGATGCGGCAGGTAGTCAGGATGTTGACCGCAAAGTTCAGCGTCAGCGCGCCCGGATGAAACAGGTAAAGCGGCCACAAATCAATCGTGCCTCCCGCCAGATCGGCGCGGCATGGCGCCTGGGCGATGATCGTCGCTCCGCTGATCGCATACCTCATTTTGCGCATGCGCTGTTTTATCACGGAGACGCTTCCGACGGTGTGTTGGTCTTGCCGAGGTCCGACGTCCCTCCATACTGGACACGACAATGATTCAAGTGAGAAGCAAAGACTGCCCTGTGTTCAAGCCCAATCTTCTTGCGAACCCGATCGGCACGACTGAAGAAGTCGTGCAACTTCCCCATGGCGAATAATCCTTAGAGGCTCTTGCAAAACTTTGCACTCCCAAGTGCCAAAATTAGGCTTGCCGCCTTAGGCGAGCGAGGACACAAGAGTCTTCGCCGACAATCCATTGAGGACATAGGTGTTCAGAAATCGAACCTCAGCGATAACTGCATGATGCGTGGGCTGGAACTGAAGCTGACAATGCGCCCGAAATCGCCGGCGTTGATGTCGTTGACGGGACCGTCTTGATTTGCATGGTTGAGCAGGTTGAAAAAATCGGCCTGGAACCGCAGGTCTTTCGACTCAGTCAGCAAAAGCCGCTTCCCGATGGACAAATCAATGTTGTTCTGGCTTGGCCCGCGCAGTACGTTGCGTCCCACATTGCCTATGTCCGTTCCAGTATCTCCCGTCAGTGCGGTTGGATCATGGGCGCTTGGTATGGGTTCTCCAGGTTGGACTGTGGCCGGGACGAAAGCTGCTGGGTTGAAGTAGTAGCCCGGGGGAATGTTGCGCCGAGCAGTTCTGCGGTTTGCGCCCTGCGCCCAGTTCGGGCGTGATCCAAACTGTCCATAGAGAAAGCCGCCTCCAGGATCGATGATATCTGTGGGCACGGCCGACATGGCGGTCACGATTCCTGAGAGCTGCCAATTGGAAAGTAAGAGCCGTGCCGCCGAACTATGAGCAAACGCTGGCGGAGGCAAATCCCAAACATAACTCGCCACGAAGCGATGAGTGCAGTCGAAATCCGAAAGCCCGCGATTACCGCGATCGGTCAACTGATTTCCGAAGAGACTTGCGGTATCGAACCCGCCTCCGTTTGCAGTTGGTCCCCAGCCCGGGTTCGAGGCATTGTCGATCGACCTGGAAAATGTGTAAGAGGCCGAGAACTGCAAACCTCGCGCAAATCGTCGGTTCAAGGTTGTCTGAAGCGAATGATAGGTGGACTGCGCGGTCGTCTGGTTGAGAGCGAAATCCGGCCTGACTTCCTGCATGGGCGCACGCAAGGATGCATTCTCAATCGTGTTGTCCCTAATGACCTCGCCGGTCACGAGGTTCGTGATGGGATGGTTAAGGCTGGCGATCCGCGCCTGATTCACATTGACGGAACGATACAGTTTCAAGCCCCGGGAGCCGGCATAGGCGATCTGGAGGGTTGTATCGCGCACCAGTTCGTATTGCAGACTGGCATTGAATTGCTGGTAATACGGGGTACGCGCGTTGCGGTCTGTGGCCCATCCGCCGATTGCACTGCCCGGTTGGATCAGCGGAAAACTGCTTTCAGGCGGCGCGCTGGCAAAAGGGGAACTGAAAGGCTGGCCTGAGGTCTCAGAGTCTAAGAAAAATGGCGGGTTAAAAATTTCCAGTGCATGAGAAAAGAACGATGGACGCGCGAAGAAGATTCCGTAACCGGCGCGAAGAGCCAGTCGGCCGGAGTCCAGAGGCGACCACGCCAAGCCGATGCGCGGCCCGAAGTTGTTTGGGTCAATGCTCTTAACCACGCGCTTGCCGACCCTCAGCACACCGGGCAACCTGTACTGAGGAAGCGCGTTGCCTGCCTCTATGATTCCTTGCGCCGGAGGCCCCACCGGAAAGCCGCCCGTTACCTCCATGCGCGGCACGTAGAGCTCGGGATCAAAGCCGCCAATGCGTCCTTGAGTGTCATACGGCGGCAGGTCCAACTCATATCGCAAGCCCAGGTTCACGGTGAACCTGGGCGAAACCTTCCACTCGTCTTGAATGAAAAGGTGGTAATCGGTGGTAAGGAAGTCACGGTCCTGTAGTCCCGTACCGAGATGTGCGAAAGCGAAGGTCCCATCGGCAAACTGCGAAGGGCCGGTGTTGCCAATCAAGAAATCCTTAAAAGTTGGGAAATCGAGCTCGCCATATGAAAACACCGCCGCCCGGGCGCGCCATTCGGAATGCTGGACCTCACCCCCAAGGCGGAGATTGTGTGCACCGCGTTGCAGAGAGAGAACATCGGCAAAGGAACGCATAGGCGTGCTGCCGCGATATGTGATGCTGGAAGTCCCAATGGCTGCGCCACCCTCATCACCGCCCATTACGATCAACGGCAGCCCAGGGTATTGGCTTGCCGTGGAGCGCTGCATTCCAATGGACCTGTCTTCCACCGATTCCTG
Source organism: Acidobacteriota bacterium (assembly GCA_003224905.1). Taxonomy (GTDB): domain Bacteria; phylum Acidobacteriota; class Terriglobia; order Terriglobales; family Acidobacteriaceae; genus QIAA01. The sequence continues at coordinate 102,750 of QIAA01000051.1, read as the reverse complement.
CGGTACCTCATCGTGGCGGATGAAGCTGTAGCCGAATCGTGCCTCGTTTACGACTGAGGGGTTAAACGTGTGCACTTCCTGCAAGGACAGAGTGTGATTATCCACAACTACGAACGTGCCGAACCCGGGAACGCTGCCGAATGCGAAGCCAAAGTTGGCTCCTCCAATGGCGCTGAACAGTGGAGCGTGGGCGAAGAAGAATTTTCCCGATAACGAATCTTTGGAACCAGGCCGGTAATCGACGTTGGCATTGAACTGTTCTTCGTGATAGGTAGACAGCGCCGAACCGGTAGCCAAGCCATCGGAGGTCTGGGGCGTGGGAATCAGAAACCGTCCGTTTGGGAGCTTCAGGTTAAGCAGCTGGAGCGAAATCGGATCGATTGAGGCGAGTTCGAACGTATTCATCAGAGTGTTTGCAGAGCGGTCGTCGGTAAGTCTGGGAGCGATCAGAACACCCTTGTATATGCTTTGATCAGTTGCGCCGTTCGCGTCTCGCGTGCCCTGGTAGGAGCCAAAGAAAAAAGCTCTGTTCTTGCGAAGTGGTCCACCCAATGTGCCGCCGTATACATTCCGTCTCATTGCCGGGCGGCGGTCGCCTACCGCTCTCAGATTCGCATCGTTGGCATTGAACACTTCATTGCGAAAGTATTCATACGCGGTGCCGTGCAGGAAGTTGCTACCACTCTTGCTGACCACTTGCACGCTGCCCCCCGTTCCTGCAACAGAAGCGTCGTACATCGAAGTCTGCACGTTGATTTCGCTGACGCTCTCCGGCGCAGGAACGCCAACATCGGTGAAAACATGCAGAGAAATGTCGTTTCCATCGACTCCGTTGATCTGATAGTTGTTCTGCGTCACCCGCGCGCCGTTCACGGAAACATTAGGCGAGTTGCGTCCCAAAGCGTTGTTGTTGGTGAGCGGTGCCGATACGCCAGGCACGAGCGTTAGAAGCTGGAGAAAATTGCGGGTTGGAAGCGGCAACTCTGTCAGGCTGCGGGAATCAAGCGTGGTGCTAAGTTCGGCGCTGTCGCCACGCAATAGCGGCGGAGCGTCAGTCACCGTAACTTCAAAACTGGTCTGCGCCACTTGCAATACGGCGTTTACGGTGGCCGTTTCGCTCAGGCCGATTGAAACGTCGTGGAATATAGCCGAATTGAAACCTTTTGCCCGAATTTTCAGTTCGTATCTGGCAGGCGGAAGAAATGGCACGGAATAACTTCCGGAATCATCCGAAGTTACTGAACGCTGGTCCGCCGTGGCCAGATTCTCGACTGCGACTTCGGCACCGACGATCGCCGCCCCTTGGGGGTCACGGACAGCGCCGGCAATGCGGCCGGTAGTTTGGGTTTGGCCCCATGCCAACGAGAGGAGCGCACCCAGAAGGACCGCCTCAGCCATTACAAATTTGATGGGACTTCCCACAAGGTTGCTCTTGCAGCGGCTCCCCGGCCAAGCAGGTTTTGGAACCTTGGATCGGAACAATGGGGGTCCTGTTGATTATCGGACTTTAGTCCTTCACGCAATTCAGCTCACTGAACTCGTAACCCTACCCGCCGCATCAGATCCTTAAATCGCGGATCCGAACGCAGCGGATCCCACGCGGGTTCATTCAAACTGTCAACTCCATCTCTGACTTCATAAGCTTTCTCCAGCCATGCGAATGCTCGATCCTTGTCTCCCATAAAGCCGTACACAGATGCGACAAACCAACTGGGAACGAAACCCTTGGGCGAGGAGGCCTCCAGTTCTTTGGTAAAGACCTGGAGCGCGCGCTTATATCCGCCGGCGTGGTAGGCGTGGCCAATATGTGTCGATAATTCCCCGTATTCCAGGAGAGTTGCCATCTTCTGCCATTCGGAAATGGCGTCATCGTTCCTTCCCATGACGGCATAGATCTTTGCGAGCTCAAAATGGGGAGAGAAGTCGGAGGGTCTTAACTGCGCCTGGCTTTGGTAAAGCGCGATCGCCCGATCAAATTCTCGGGACCAGTAAAATGCCCCCGCCATGTGATCATTCTCGGGGTCGAGGCTCTGAGCCAGTTCAAATTCCTTCATTGCCTCAGTAATCCGCGCCGTCTCGGCCAGAAGGTTAGCGTAACTGTCGTGGATACCCGCATTACTGGGAGCCAGCTGAATGGCCCGCTGGTACTCTTTTTCCGCACCGGTCCAATCCCATTCGGCAGAAATTCGAATGGAAGCCAGCGCGGAGTGTGCCTCTGCCAGGGAATCATCAAGTTGCAATGCCTTAAGAAGCAGCGGCTTCGCTTGCTGTATCCAGTCCCGGGTGGGCAAAGCACTCGACTGCCACGCTTCCCAAATTCCAAGGTAAGGCGGAGCGTAATCTGCATCTTCTTTAATGGCTTGCTGGAAATATGCCTTGGCTTTCTCGCTTTCAGCGTCCATCACCCTGGCTTTATCTTTTTTGAACGCCGCATTCTCTTCGAGTTGCAGATGGTATCGGCCCTGCAAGTAGGCCTCATGGGCCTTCAGGTTAACGGGACGGCGGGAATTTAATTGCGCCTGTTCGCCCGGCGTCATCTTTACCCGGATTTCTTCGGCAATGGCGCTGGCCACCGTGCTTTGCAGGGCCAGCACATCCTTCAAATCGCGCTCGTAGCTCTGCGCCCAGATATTCTTGTCCTGCGGAGCATAGATAAGCTGCGCCGTAGTCCGAACCCGATCGCCGGAACGAAACACCGAGCCCGCGATAATGCCCTCTACTCCGAGCTCGCGCGCGATCTCCGGCAGAGGTTTATTGCTGCCTTTGTAGCGCATAACTGAGGTACGCGATATCACTCTCAACGCACTGATTTGCGAAAGGTCGGTGATCAACTCCTCAGTCATGCCATCGGCGAAGTAGTCCTGAGACGAGTCCCCGGATAGATTCTGCAAAGGCAGAACAGCAATGGACCTAATCTCTGGGAAGCCGCCTCTTCTGCCTAGCTTTTGCCATAGCCCTGCCGGCATCAGCGCGAGCAACACCAGCAGCACAATCGTGGCTGCAACCCCGGTCACCAGGCCAATGCGCAGGCTGCGTCTCGACAAAGTTGATTCTCTTTCTGCAACAAGGGCCTGAGAGGAATCGGCTGCGGCGAGCACAGCTCTGTTCTCTGGTGTTACCCCAGCGATCAACCGGTAACCCCGCTTGGGGATGGTCTGAATGAACTTCGATTCCCGCGCGTCGTCGTCGAATGCCCGTCGTATCTCGGAGATCGAACGCACCAAGACGTCGTCGGAGACAAACGTATCCGGCCATACCGATCTTATTAGTTGTTCTTTAGGCAGGGTTTCGCCGGGATGACGAGCCAGGCACAACAATACCTCCATCACCTTCGGCTCTAACTGTCGGCGTGTCCCGTTCTGGGAGATGGTGTTCAGGCTGGGCTGGACCAACCATGTCCCAACGCGTAAGTCGCCATTCATGAGGCTCTCCCCGGGCGACCTCAAATGTGGCAAGCATTATAGACCAGTTCTGCAAGTCTTTGAATCTTCAACGCCTCGGCAAAACCTCGTCCAAAACTCAGCTATTCATCAGGACTTCCCGCTTGTCCTTACGCGATTAATACGCTTGTTGGCTAGACCCTTTGTTAACGAAGTTGCCGACACCGAAAGAGGAGGTTTTCCCATGCTCAGTAGCCGGAGAGGCTTGGTCGCATTCGTCCTATTCTTGTCTTCAATTTGTTACGGGCCGGGCGCGTTTGCCGTCGAATTCGCGGACCCGGTGCAATATCCCGTGGGGGCACCCAGTGGCGTCGTCATAGCCGACTTCGACGGCGACGGAAAGCTAGACTTGGCAGTGGCCAATGGCGGTGCTGGGAATGTGAGTATCTTTTTTGGGAATGGCGACGGCACATTTCAGGCGGCAACTAGTTTCGATGCCGGAGTAAGTCCGGCGGCTTTGTCAAAGGGCGACTTCAACAATGACGGGAAGCCGGATCTGGCGGTTTTTCAGCCCGGAGATACGAATACGCTTGCTTCCGGTGCGATGAGTGTTCTCCTCGGGAAAGGGGACGGATCTTTTCAATCTCCAAAGATAACGATGCTGACTGTGGCGACGGACATGGCGGTCGCCGATTTTGACCTTGACCACAAGTCCGACGTCGCTGTTGCTGATTACGACAGCAACTCTGGAAATACCAGAATTCTTGTGCTTATCGGAAAGGGTGACGGGACGTTCCAGTCCCCCACACAAGGCGCAACAGTGCAGAGCACAATAAGCGGAGAAGGCGTCAGATATCTTGCACTTGCGGACTTCAATGACGATGGCAAGCCGGATCTGGGCGTTCAAGTTATCGGCGGCGCGAGAATCTTACTCGGTAATGGCGATGGAACGTTTCAGGCTAAGCCGGTTGCCACAGTCGCGAGCGGTTTTGTCGCGCTGAGTGTGGAAGCGGCCGAAGATCTCAACGCTGATGGAAAGATGGATCTGGTGGTGCATTCCTTGTTGTTCTTTGCCAGTAGTGGCGAGGGGCAGAGATCCAGGCAAGATCATATAAGCGTTTTTCTCGGAAACGGCGACGGAACGCTTCAACCAGAACAGATCGTAGCAGGCTCCTTCTGGAGAAAGTCAAATCTCTTCGCTCCCCCGGTTGGCTCGCAAATCTATTCTCCGGTTTTCGCCGACTATAACGGTGATGGAACACTGGATCTCGCGGTGTGGAGAACTACCTTTTCAAGTACATTTCACACCAGCCAGGGCTTTGAGATTGACCTTGGAAAGGCAGATGGAACGTTCTCAAATGCCGGAATCTCTTTCCCTTACTCGACGAATGCCGCGCGCATCGGCGCGACGGCAGACCTCAATGGGGATCAGCTGGGCGATCTGATTGTTAGCGACTTGCTCAACAACGCAGCCGTAGTCGTGCTCAACACGAGCCCTGCCTCAGGTACCGATCTCGGGATTATTGCCGCGTCTGCCGGGCCTGAACCGGTCGGCCTTGGAGCCAATCTGCAATACAAGGCGGACGTTCTGAACGAAGGTCCCGGTGATGCGACTGCGGTAACTTTTCGGGATACGCTGCCCAGCAATGTGACATTTGTTTCTGCCACAGCCACGCAGGGAAGCTGCACCCGATTAAATCAGGTAGTCACGTGTAACATTGGCTCGCTCGCATCTGCTTTCGACGCCACGGTGACCATCGTTGTGACGCCCACGGCGACAGGAACGATTACCAACGCGATGGGCGTATCGGCGACGGAGGTTGACCTTGCGCCTGCCAACAATTCGGCTACGCAGGACAGCACAGTCGTGCGCCAATTTACCCTCACGGTGGCCACATCCGGCACGGGGAGCGGAACCGTAACCAGCAATCCGGCCCGCATCAACTGTCCGAGCGCGTGTTCGACTCTGTTTAATGAGGGAACCGTTGTCGCTCTTACTGCGACCGCGGCAGGCGACTCTACATTCACAAATTGGAGCGGAGCTTGTTCCGGCACGGATGCGTGCAGCGTTACTATGAACAGCGATCAAAGCGTGACTGCGACGTTCGCCGTGAATCCGGATTTTTCGCTTTCGGCCGCTGCAGCTTCGCCAGCATCGGTCGCGGCAGGACACTCTGCTACGTCCACCGTGGCCATCAACTCGACCCACGGATTTAACGGTGAAGTGCAATTCACCTGCTCTGTAGATCCGCTCCCAGTTCTGGCGCCAGCATGTTCGTTGAGCCCGACGTCCGCGACTCCGGCGGCAAATGGTTCGGCGACTTCAACACTCACCATCACGACTACCGCACCAACTGCGGCCTTGGCTGCCCCCGTTGCTGGTGGATGGCTCTATGCTCTCTGGTTGCCCATCGTCGGGATGGCATGGGCAGGAATGGGTCTTGCGCCAAAAATTGTCCGGAAGAGGATACTGGCAGCAGTAACGCTCTGTTTTGCGCTGGCTGGCGGGACGCTGTTTCAGGTTGCTTGCGGCGGAAGTATGCCACCTCACACGACAGGCGGCACGCCGCCCGGCACCTACACCGTCACGGTCACCGGCACGTCGGGGTCAACGCAGCACTTCACAAACGTGATGATCACAGTTAATTGACGGTGGAACTGCGGAAAACGTGGTATTCAACATATCTATTCGGAGTGTGCAGATGTCGCGCCTGGCAAGGCTGGGTTGCGCGCTCGTGGCGTTGGTGTTCCTCGCACAATGCGGAGGAGGTAAGAACACTACAACTCCTCCGCCACCCTTATCACTCAGTACTTCGGCCTTGGCCGATGGATTCGTATCTTTTCCCTACACTCAAACAATCCAAGCCAACGGCGGAGTCTCTCCTTTCACTTGGACCGTGAGTCTGGGAAGTCTGCCTCACAACTTGGCCCTCGAAAATAGTTCGAAGAATTCGGTGACTGTTTCAGGTGCGCCGGATGTCGCACAGCCGGCGGCAACTTTCACGATTCAGGTAACCGATGCAGCGAGCCAATCGGCCTCCAAGGAGTTTTCCATCGACATCAACGCTGTCGCTTCGGCGCAGTTGCAGGAAGTTCCCGGGCAGGTTCCGTCCGACACGGTTGAAATTCAGGGTGTGAGCGCTGGCTCTTTCACTCCCGCCTACTGGCAGCAGAACACGCTGAACTGGGTACCGGATGTGCGTAGTCCAATGTTTGCGCCTCTCTCGACTGGCCAGTATCAGAACATCTACGCTCCGTGGCCCATCGAGCAGCCCACGGGATGGCGAATGTTCTACGGCGGATGGGACGGAACCGATTCTCCGTTTGATCAGATCAACAGCACCACTACAACCGATTTCCTAAGCTTCAATCAGCGTGACCACGTGATCGCCAACGGTGCGTTTCTCAATGTGAATAACGTGAACGTGCAACAGCTGCCCGACGGTTCTTTGCACATGATCTGTACAGGCGGTCAGCCCGGCGATAGCGGTATCGGCGACAAGCCCGTCTACTTTACCAGCCCTGATGGCATCACTTGGAATGGCACAGCGCAACCATACCCTGCGCAGCTAACCGATATCATCAGTATTCAAGGCTATGCGCCTTTCAGTGCAGGAAATTTCAACGGTGCAAACGTCCTGCTTCGGGATAACGGAACCTGGGTGCTGTACTTTAAGGATTGGCAGGACTTCGGAACAACCTACCGCGCGACGGCTGATACCCCACCTGAGTTTCATTTCCAGGGCGTCGCGTTCAAGACCAAAGATCTCGTCAATGATGTGAAGAAGCTCACCGCTGATGGCAAAGATTGGTATTTGTTGGGCCTGGTGGGTGCCGATGATAAACAGTCAGTCTTTCTCAGCATTTCGAACGATGGCATTACCTTCAACGACCAGCACATTCTCTTTCAGAACGTGTCTGCACAAGACCGCTACATCGTCGCTCTGGGTTTTGTCACTAAGGGTACTCAACTGCTGGGCGCTCTCTACGGCGCCGGCCCTGTGGAGAGTCTTGACCAGAATCAGATCTTCGCCCGCTGGTTGCAGAAGAAGGTTGTCATTACGGATTCTGCAAACGTGCAGTATTCGCCTCAAGGTGGCTATGGGCCTGATCGTCAGCAATTCCAGATATCGCAAGCAGGCCCATTAAAGGGAACAATTAACGTGTACGCGGAGGATGGTGTTACACCGCTTGCGAGCGGTTCGGTTAACGTCAGCGCGGGAAAGGCGTACCAGCTGGTATTGGACATCAAATAGCGTCTCTGTGACGTAATTATGGTCAAGCCGGATTTCGGGTGGTCATACCGGCAAGCCCACGCGTCGCACCATTTCCTTGAATCTTGGGTCCGAGCGGATAGGATCCCAGGCGATAAAAGTCTTCAGAGACGGCATTGAGCTTTCGTGCTCGGTGAGTGCCTTCTCCAGCCAGGCGAAGGCGCGGTCGTTTTCGCCCAGCACTCCGTAGATGTACACCATCATGATGCGTGGTACGTACCGTTGCTTTGCCCCCGCTTCTCCTGCCTTTGCCCACTCCCGCATAGCACCCGGATAACCGTCTTTCGCATATGCGCGGCCCATGGCATGCGCAACGTCTGTATAGCCGAGGCGCATCATCCAGTCTTGCCACACGTCGTTGGCCTCTTTCAGCCGGCCTGCCTTCCAGAGCAGCAGGCCGAGGTTCCAGTAATGCTCGTCTGTTGCGTCGTGCGTTTCCATGAATCTCCGTTCACGATCGATCTGAGAATCCAGAGAAACGAGAGATAAGATCACCGGACAGCCCAAGTCGGGATCGAGGTGCAGGTGAGTTTCCAGCTCCTTCCGAGCCTCGTCGGGCCGTCCCAGTGAATCAAGCATCCCAGCGTAGGAGCAGTGAGCTTCAGCGGAATTGGGATCAAGCTCGAGCGCGCGCTTGTATTCCCTTTCCGCTCCAGCCCAGTTCCAGTCAAAATAGAAGAGGGCGTTGCCCAGCGCCAGGTGGGCCTTGGCGAGCGTGTCATCCAGTGCCAACGCCGTCGTAAGGGCCGACCTTGATTTAGCTTGGAGATGTTTCTGGGACGGCTCCACCTCGCTCTCAAGAAAATCTACAGACTCCGCGTACCCCAAATAGGCTGGGGCATAGTTTGGGTCCATGCGAATTGCCGCCTCGAACTGCGCAACCGCCTGGCGTAGATCTTCTTCTTGAGCTGCCTTATCCTTGTCCTTGCCATACACGTTACGGTTGGCCGAAGCAAAGTAATACCGACCTCTCCAATAGGCATCGAGGGCTTCGGGTTTTACGGTTCGCGGTGTTGTCAGGCGAACGGTCTCCCCCGGCGTCATGTTGAGCCGAATCTCATCAGTGATCTCCTTTGCCACAGTGCTTTGTAAAGTCAGCACGTCACGCAGATCGCGATCGTAGGTACGAGCCCACACATTTGCGTCGTTAGACCCGTAGATCAACTGCGCCGTGATGCGAACACGGTCGGCGGAACGTTGCACGGCGCCTTCAATCACTGCGTCTACGCCCAGTTCCTGAGCAATTTGCGGCACAGTCTTATCAGTGCTCTCATATCGCAGGACAGTGGTGTGGGAGACGACCCTTAGCGCTCGCATCTGCGAGAGATCGGTGATCAGCTCTTCTGCCATCCCATAGGCGAAATATTTTTGCGAGGGGTCGTCCGAAAGATTCTTAAGCGGCAGAACCGCAATGGAGCGAATCTGAGGAGCGCGACTTCTGATTGAGAGGCGGTGCCATACGTCTGCGGGCATCAGGCCCAGCAACGCAATGAGCAACACGCCGATGGCGAGACCCGCGCCTAGTCCGATCCTCAAACCGCGACGGGAAACTGCCGAACCATTTTCCCTGGCTAGTTTCGGCGATTCTTGACCAGTTGGTGCCGCGTCAGCGTTTCCACTTACGGCGCCGATAAAACGATATCCTCGGCGCGGAAGTGTCTCAATGAATCTCGGTGTGTCTGCAGTGTCACCCAATGCCTCGCGCAACTTTTTGACGGCGTTGTACATTCCGCCTTCGAAATCCACGAAGGTATCTGAAGACCAGATTCGTTGCCGTAGTTCCTCCCGGGTGACCACCTCGCCAGGTCTCTCGAGAAGAACTTGAAGTACCTGGAAGGGTTGTTCCTGCAGCTTGACTCTTACACCCTGCTTGCGCAGTTCCCGCGAACGGAGGTCAAGCTCAAAGACGCCGAAGCGTATGCACTCCAACTTGGATGGACTGGCTGTGCCCATGGAGGCGAGCGCACTGCATTAGAGAGCAGAGTCTATCACTGTTTCGAGCGTCGACGGAACCAGAACCAATTACGTCGTAACCCTCGTCGCCACAGTGAGTTGGCCGCACAGAAACAGAACTGAAGCATAACAGTTCCAGACCATTGACCCAGGTTATGGACGCGACTGAAACTTCGTCCCGTTCGGCGGGAATCGGACGTACGACGAAATTCAACTGAACCGGAGACTCACCATGACTAAGAGAAGAATCTTCACAATCGTGACTTTGCTTGTTATCGCGGCGGCACCAAACCTTTACGCCGCCCATTGCTCGAATGCATCCCTGCACGGAACGTACGCGTATTCCAGTCAGGGCTTCGCCGAGGTGACCCCGGACATCAATGCCACGGGATTTGTGCCGTGGGCACAGAGCGGCCTGATCGTGTACGACGGGAAAGGAAATATTACCTCAGGGACATTCACCGCCTCCACGACGACCGCCAACGGTGGAAGCTTCCGGGGGACTTTCACCGGGACCTATGCAGTGAATCGCGATTGTACGGGTGCGGCTGCCACCAACCTTGGCGATGGGACCATCTCGAACTTCGACCTCCTGGTCGAGCGGCCAGAAAAGGTCATCGTCATCAATACTGATCCCGGCGGGTTCATGAGTATTTTTACGGTGCGGAAGATCATGGGGGAAAAAGATGAGGGTGAAGGAAGGTGAACCCGCCTTGTCTCGGGGAAAGGGTCACGAGACCCGAGTTTGCGAATAGCCACACGTTCGACTGATAGCCAAGGAAATCGCGCCATGAATAGACCAGAAGGACGTCTCCTGAAGCTCACTGCAGTGTTGTTACTTCTGTACTTACCTAGCGAGCGCATGGCAGCTGCCACGGCCGGGTTCCAGCCCGCCGTGAACTATTCCACGGGAGCGGCTCCGAAGGCTGTAGCCATTGGCGACTTTAACGGCGACGGTAAGCCAGACTTGGCAGTGGCAAACAATGGCGACGCCAACGCCGGTGACGACGGCAATGTCAGCATTCTGTTTGGTAATGGTGATGGCACGTTTCAGTCGGCAAATAACGTTCCAGGCGGGAAGAATCCCTTCGCGATAGCAACTGCTGACTTCAATCGAGACAGCAAGGCCGACCTGGTGTTAATCGATAGCTCCGGCGTAGGCCTCCTGCTGGGCAATGGCGACGGCACATTTCGTCCCGTAACCTACCTCGCGACTGCGAGTGGCCCTCTGTCTCTGGCAGTGGCCGACTTCGACGGAGACAACACATTGGACCTGGTGACGTCAACGCAATCGTCGCTGAGCGTTCTCCTGGGCAACGGCGATGGTACTTTTCAAGCGCATGTGGACTATCCGGCGGGCGGGCCAAACGTCGCCGTAGCCGATATTAATAGCGACGGCAAACTGGATTTGATCACGGAGAGGCCCCAGAACCGGATTGGGCTGACTGCTGTTCTGCTCGGCAACGGAGACGGCACCTTTCAGAATCCGATAGTTACCTCCAGTGTCGGACTTCAACGTGGACGGAAAGGCGGACGTCGCATTGGGCTTTCATTTTTCCCAAGCCAAAGGAACTCTCATCATGGCCGGGAATGGCGACGGCACCTTTCAACAGTCAACAGCAACACTGCCATCATTTGGAACTACCTCCGCTGCTGACTTCAACGGAGACGGCAAACCCGATCTCGTGATCATAGATATAGCGTCCGGGGGTGTCGCGAGTCTTTTCCTGGGCAATGGCGATGGAACATTTCAAGCGCCCTTGAGCTTTGCCGTCGGCGACGCGGGACCTCCACCAATTCTCGTGCCACCATGGGCGGCGGCTGCGGCAGACTTCAACCAAGATAACGCGCCAGATCTGGTGGTCACAAACTCGCCCGACAACAACATCAGCGTGCTGCTTAACTCGACAGGCGCCGATTTCTCCATCTCCGCGTCGGCAGCGACGCCGGCAACCGTCAGTCGTGGCCAGAGTGCTACCTCGACCGTCACATTGAGCCACCAGAATACTTTCGATAACCCGGTTGCGCTTACCTGTTCCGTGCAACCAACGCAATCAGCGCCGACCTGCTCTATCGATCCGAACTCAGTAACTTTCGACGCCAACGGCAATGCAACCGCCACCCTGACTATGAGCACAGATGCGGCAACCGCCTCGCTGGCCCCATCTTCTCTGCGCGATGATGCGCATCCACTCCAGTTTCTTTGGCTGCCGATGGCAGGCTTGGCTTTGATAGGAACAAGCCTGGACCGCAGGAGGTCTAACGCCAAAAAGGTGACGGGAGTTGTGCTCGGCGCCCTGCTTCTCGGCGGATTGATTTTTCAAGCGGCTTGCGGCGAGAGTGGACCTCGCTCGCAGACCTACACTGTCACCATCACCGGCACATCGCAATCGACACAGCATTCCACGACGCTGAAATTGGTTGTTCAGTGACAAAAGCGGGTCTGTTTTGTCATAAGAAGCAACCACGTCACAACGGAGTGGACAGGTGTTGCAGATTTCACGATCGGCTTGCACCTTAACAGTCTTGACAGTTCTGATGAAGTCCAGGGTAGTGTCACTTCCCCTCCGCTTGCACCGGCTTTTGTTAGAGGTTCTTAGGAGACTCATCGAATTTTACAATTTTTCATCTTTCCCTCCCCAAGCCAGCAATTAGAATAAACAGTGGTCTTCAAGGAAAATAACTCCAGCCAAAAGGCTAATCAAAAGGAGAAAATCATGGCAGTTTCGACAAAGCCAATTCCCCCGGGTTTTCACACAGTCACCCCGAGCCTGGTCGTGCGCAATGCTGCAGAAGCAATTGATTTTTATAAGAAAGCTTTGGGCGCAGAAGAAATCATGCGAATGCCGGACCCAAGCGGCAGGATTTCGCATGCTGAACTGAAGATCGGCGACTCGATCATCTTTTTATCAGACGAGTTCCCGGAAATGGGCAGCAAGTCTCCCCAAACCGTCGGTAGCACCACGGGTGGGTTCTATTTGTATGTCGAGGACGTAGACAAGGTTTTCAAGCGGGCGGTCGACGCCGGCGGCAAGGTCAAAATGCCTGTGAGCGACATGTTCTGGGGCGACCGCTATGGCCAGTTCGTCGATCCTTTCGGGCATACCTGGGGAATCAGTACACATACCCAGGATTTGAGCCCGCAAGAAATGGAAGAAGGGGCAAAGAAGTTTTACGCGCAGATGGCGCAAGCACAGGCACAGAAGAAAACAGCATAGAAACAATAACCGCGGGGGCACAGACGTTCTCTGTGCGCTCTGTGTCCCCTGTGGTTAGATCTTCCGAACTATAGTGACTTCGCCGCTGCCGGAGACTTGGTAAACAGAATCTCAATTACCAGCAGCGCGGCGCCCACTACGATCGCGCTGTCCGCCACGTTGAATGCGGGCCATTGGTACTGGCCTACATAGAAGAGCAGAAAGTCCACCACCCGCCCGCTCAGCAGACGATCCCACAAGTTTCCTATCGCGCCACCTAGAATCAGCGCCAGCCCAATTCCGGTTGTGTTCATGGAGTGGCTGTTGCGCCATAGCAGCGCCGAGACCACCACCAGCGCCACAATCGAGAACAAGACCAGGATCCCGATTTTCCATTCCGACGGCGAGTCTGCGAACAGGCCAAAAGCCGCGCCCCGGTTCTGCACATGAGTAAGCCGGAAAAAACCGGGAACGATCTGAATGCTGTCATGCAGGGCGATGTTCCTGGAAATGGCCCACTTGCTCAGCCGGTCCAGGCACACGACGGCCAACGCTATCAAGAGGTGGAATCTGCGCATGGCATGGGTCGACATTCAGAGACTACTGTTTAGATTCGCCCGACGAGCCTTCCGCTTCGATCTGTTTTAGCACGGCGCTGCAGCGTTCGCATACTGTCGGGTACGCCGGATCCTCACCAACATGCGTGGAATAATTCCAGCAGCGCTCGCATTTCTTGCCGGGAGCCCTGCTGATTTGGGCGCTCACCGGCCGCGTGCCATTGCCCGAAGCAGGTTGCTCCAAAACGACCGCTGAAACAATAAACAAGTAGCGCAGCTGATCTTTGTAACGGACCAGAACCGAGTATGCGGGCTCTCCGGCACTGACAGTGACCTGCGCCTCCAGGCGATCATTGATCAGTTTCGAATTCCGCGCCTCCTCCAGAGCCTTGAGCACTTCCTGACGAACGGCGAGGAGCAGCTTCCAGTCCTCCGACTGCTTCGGCTCTTCGAGAGGCGCTCCGCCCAGGATGTCAGCTGCGGTGGGGAACTTTGCCAGGTGAACACTTTCAGGCCGCTCGGCAAGCTGAGGAAAATATTTCCAAGCCTCTTCGCAGGTAAAGCTGACGATGGGTGCAAGCAAACGCACCAGCGCTTCGCCGATGTGCCAGATCGCGGTCTGAGCGGAACGCCGTCCGCGAGACTTCGGAGCATAGGTGTAAAGCCGATCCTTCAAAACATCGAAGTAGAACGCGCTCAGCTCCACGATGCAGAAATCGTTTATGCCGTGATAGATCTTGTGAAAAGCGAATTCGTCGTACCAGCGAACGACTTCCGCACTCACTGCCGCTGTACGCCGCAACATGTACTGATCGAGCGCTTCCATTTGCTCGAACGGCACGGCGTCCCTTTGCGGATCATAGTCATACAAATTGCTCAGAACGTAGCGAAACAGGCTGTTGCGGATTTTGCGATAGGCCTCCGCCATGCGCTGCATGAGGCGCTCGGAGCCCACAACATCCTGGCGGAAGTCCACCGACGCCACCCACAGGCGCACAATCTCTCCGCCGAGGCGATTGGCAATGTCGACCGGATCCACGTCGTTTCCTCGCGACTTCGACAGGGCATTGCCTTGCTCGTCGAGCGTCCACCCCGGACTAACCACCATGCGGTAAGGCGCGCTGCCTTGTGCTCCCATCGCGCAGAGCAGGGAAGAGTGAAACCACCCCCGGAATTGGTCGCCGCCTTCCAGGTATAGATCGGCGGGCCAAGGCAGGTTGGGTTCGTGCCCCAACACGGCGGCGTGGCTCGACCCGGACTCAAACCACACGTCGAGGATGTCAGTTTCTTTACCGAACCTTGTTCCTCCACACTTCGCACACTTTGCGCCTGCAGAGATGGTGTCTGCTTCCGGCGTATACCACGCATCTGCGCCTGACCGCGCGAACAGTTCAACCACCTTTCGGTTGATGGCCTTATCATTCAACGGCTGCCCGCAACCTGTGCAAAGAAACACAGCAATGGGAACGCCCCATACCCGCTGTCGTGAAATACACCAATCGGGGCGGGTGGCAATCATGTTGGCGATTCTTTCCTCGCCCCATCCCGGATCCCATTTCACCTTCTTGATCTCTTCGAGAGTGCGGCTGCGCAGGGTTCCGCCCTCCATGGGCGTTTCCATCGAAATGAACCACTGCTCGGTGGAGCGGAAGATCACGGGATTGTGGCAGCGCCAGCAGTGTGGATACGAATGCTCCACCTGCTCGGCATGCATGAGCACGCCACGTTTTCTCAGCAGTTCGACGATCGGTGCATTGGCTTCAAAGACCTTCTTGCCTTCGTATTCAGGCAAGCCGTGGTGCAGCACACCCTTTTCGTCGACGTTGGTCGTTAGATCGAGTTTGTACTTCACTCCCGTGGCGAAATCCTCGGCGCCGTGTGAAGGCGCAGTATGCACTACCCCGGTGCCCTGATCCATGGTGACGTAATCCGCGACCACGCCCAGAATTGCGCGATCGAGAAATGGGTGAGCAAAAGTTGTGCGCTCGAGTTTTCTTCCGGGAAAGTGCGCGAGCTTGCGAGGTGTGGTCAATCCCGTTTTACTGACAAACTCACCCGCCAGCCTCTCGGCGACGATGTACACCTCATCGCCCGATTCGAGCGCAACGTACTCTTCCTCAGGATGGAACGCCACAGCCATCGAAGCAGGCAGTGTCCATGGCGTTGTGGTCCAGATGACGGTGAAGACGTCCTTTCCTTTCAGCGCAGGATCGAGACCCGAGGGATCTCCTGTAAGCGGATACTTCACCCATATGGTCGGGCTGGTATGGTTCTCGTATTCAACCTCAGCTTCGGCAAGCGCCGTCTCATCGTGAATACACCAGTAAACGGACCTCAGGCCTTTGTAGACGAATTCCTTTTCAAAGAAGGCGTAGAACTCCTGCAGCACGACCGATTCGTACTCAGGAGTCATGGTTGAATACGGTCGTTCCCAGCGTCCGAATACACCCATTCGCTTGAACTGCTCACGCTGCAGATCGAGATATTTTTCTGCATATTTGCGGCATTCCAGCCGAACGGCGGTGGGCCGCATTTGCAGCTTCTTGCCGCCCAGCATCTGATCGACTTTGATCTCGATCGGAAGCCCGTGGCAGTCCCAGCCAGGAACATAAGGAGAGTCAAATCCCGCCATGGTCTTGGATTTCACAATGAAGTCTTTCAGACACTTGTTAAACGCAGTCCCCAAATGGATTGGCCCATTCGCGTAAGGTGGTCCGTCATGAAGAACGTATATTGGCGCTCCCCGGCGCACGTCGCGAATGCGGTCGTAGATCCGCCCCTGCTCCCACGCGGCCAAAATCTTGGGTTCGTTTTGCGGCAAGTTGGCCTTCATGGGGAACGAGGTTCGGGGCAGATTGATGGTAGATTTCAGATCTGAAGGCACTCGCTTTAGCTCTCCAAATGATTGATTTTTCTCATTATAGGGAGTGGCAGAACGATCGTCCATTGAGCCTGCGGCGGCACCAAAGCCGCTGTCCACGGGACATGCAAAAGAACCTCGAAAAAGTTAGGAAAGCGTGTACAATTTTCGCAAGGTTACGTTTCCTGAGTCTGAGCATCTAAAGACGAGAACTGAATAGCTTGAACCTCTTGCGAATCGTCGAGTTGCAGGAAGAGGAACCACAGAGTATTCGCTGCCTTAAGCAACTTGGCAGCCGATGTGCTCATCAAGCTAATGAGCAGGTGAGAATTACCTGCTGGCATTAGAGAGAGAACGACTCGGGTAGATCATGGCGACACTCGAAATGAATCCCCGCACCCGCACCACAGCCGAACCCGAACTGAATCTGCTGCTGCCGAAAGGCACGGTAGACGAATCCCTGATCAAATCTCTTTTTCGGAATTTAGATGACTACTTCTTTCCCAAGAAGCAGCCGCCTCTGGTTTTGACTTCGAGGCCAATTCCTGTTCGGGATATCTGGGGCTTTTACAACTACAAGAAGAGTGGGGTGCTCGGCTCTACCGTGTTACACATTGCGGCAATTGCCGCGATTGTGACCATCACCATGATCACGCGCCACGTCGTGCAGCAAATAACTAAACCAACGGAGATCGTCACCTACGTACCAACCGACAACATTCCCACTCTGCAACCAGCTAAAACGCAGTCCGGCGGCGGCGGAGGAGGAGGAGATCGCGACAAATTCCAGGCGCCGAAAGGTAAGCTGCCCAAGTTCGACATGCAGCCGCTCACTCCGCCTGCGATGGTTGTGCGTAATGACCATCCCAAGCTGGTTGCAGAGCCGGCCGTAGCGGTTCCTCCGCAAGTCAAGATTGCGGTGAACAACCTGCCGAATCTGGGTGATCCAATGTCGCATCTGCCCTCCGGGCCTCCCTCAAACGGAACTGGCTCGGGTGGCGGGATCGGCTCTGGTTCCGGCGGTGGGGTTGGTGTAGGTACGGGCCCGGGTGTCGGCGAGGGCCGTGGCGGTGGCACGGGCGGCGGAATATTCCGTGTGGGTGGCGGAGTTTCTGCGCCTCGCGGTGTTTATACGCCCGATCCGGAATACTCCGAAGAAGCGCGTAAAGCGAAGTACCAGGGAACTTGCGTCCTGTGGCTGATCGTCGGGCCTGACGGCAAGCCGCGCGACATTCGCGTAGCCCGCAATCTCGGCATGGGTCTTGATGAGAAGGCGATTGAAGCCGTCAAGAACTGGCGCTTCGAACCCGCCATGAAGGACGGCAAGCCTGTCGCTGTTCAGATCAACGTTGAAGTGAGCTTCCGCCTCTACTAACAAGTCGTTAAGATTTCGTCTTCCAAAATGGCCGCCCGACGCGGCCATTTTTCACATCCGGCCCTTTGGCGATCCTGGCGTGCAAAAGTGGGCAGGCTGGGTCTTAATTGGTAAGTTACACAAAACAAACCCACATAAAGCCTTGCGATTAGCCCACGCTTATACGATAATCCACGCCCCACGGTTCTGCTGCGGTTTTGCTGGATTTAGCCCCGTTTTCGGGGCATACTAGCAGCAGGTCGACTCCCCCAACGAGCAGGAGGCTCGCCCACCTTATGTTGGAGGAGAGATCACAGCCAGAGCTTAATCTCGCCGCTCTGGAATCACCCGCACAAAAACACCGCAGCCAGATGCTCTTCGCGCTGGTGCTGCTGCTTACTGCACTCATACTGGTTATTCTGAAATATCAGGAATTCTGGTTGCCCGTGTTGAGTTTCCATTCGATGCAGCTAAGTTCCGGCACAACCAGCTCGGCGGCAGATGTTCCGAGCACCACCTCAAAAGCGAAAGTCACCAAAGCGAAGGCGCATGCGCAGTCTGCGGCGCACGCGACTAAGGCGCATGCTGAAACCACCACCGCTGATGAAATCGCCCAGCGCACCCTGCTGCCGGCGCTCCATGTAGATGTCACCTATGGCGACGGTCGTCACCAGACAATTCAGACTCGCAATGCGCCGGTGAATTTGGAATTTCCATCTGATGATGCAGACACCACCACTCCGCTAGCCGTCACAACGCAGGATCCGCAAGTCCATCTTTCATCGGAAACCATCAAAGCCGTGTCGCACGCAGTTGATCCCGATTACCCTGCACTGGCGAAACAAATGAACGTGCAGGGTTCGGTGTTATTGCAGGTCCGCATTGGAACGGAGGGAAACATCGAGGACGTCCAGGTTGTCAGCGGACCTGACATCCTCTCCGCGGCCGCGGTGCAGGCGGTCAAGCAGTGGCATTTCAAGCCCTACTTGCAGGAGGGGCGCGCGGTCGAGACCGAGGCCCACATCACGGTAAACTTCAACATCTCGGCCCAGAACTAATTTCGAGCCTTTGCACGAACTGCATCCTTTCACGGACGCCGAGGTAGCAAGGTTATCCATCGAGCCTGGAGTGTACGTCCTCTTTCAGATTGAGAACCCGGTCTACGCAGGCGGTGCGGAGAACATGCGAAAGGCGCTGGCCGATGCGAAACGCCGGTTCCCGGCCGCCACCCACTTTTCTACGGAAACTGTCGAAGGAACTCGGCGAATCCTAACGCAGCGCGTAAGCGACGTGAGGCGGGAGTTGAAGTTGGTGGGAAAGGAAGTTTTCGTCGCTTCGAGCCGGAGCAGATAACTCCACGGCAATTACTACTGGATCGCGCTTCCGACGGACGAAAACACATTGTCAGCACGGGCGCCGATCAGGCGAATGGTTCCCACGGCAATAGCCAAAATGACGGCTAACATTACGGCGTATTCTGCGATGTCCTGGCCCTGACTGTCTGACCATAACCGCTGCAGCATTGTGACCACGATAACCCCCCTTACCGTCACCACGCCTGGGTTCAGCCTGATATGACTCTCTTGGGGGGAATCAATACTGAGACATGTCAGTATGCTGAATTGTGCACATCCTAAGCTGAGTACCCCTCACTGACTATGGCCCAACTGTGTTGGCAAGTGGCACCAGTGTGCTAGTTGCGCACCACTGCGGTACTGGGTTGCAGAGAGTGCCAGATCCGAACTTGCATATAAGTACTTGAATCCTCGCGGACACACAGCGCGAGCCGACGCCAACTCGCACTCGAAAGTTCATGACCCTTCACCTTCTCTTCGTTGGCCTAAAATCTGCACCGGCACAATGGTAATCAGACATATGATGACTTCGACAAGGAGGAGGGTGAGTATGCTCGATTTGGGGTATTTGTGGTCAGATGAAGCGGGGCAAGACATCGCCGAATACGCGGTGATGCTTGCTGTGATCCTGGTAATCGTCGTCGGTACCATTCGTCTGGTTGGGACGAACGCGAACAACGTTTTTTCATCTGTATCCAGCTCGATTCAATAGCAAGTGCCATTCTTTTCTCCCAGGTTGTTGTGTCCGCTACAGTTCAAAGAGACATATCTAGTGCTGCGCTGAACCATTGGCGAGAGGGGCGGGTTCACGCTCTTCTCGTTCGCTCTGCCTCCCTTTTCTCTGCTATAACAACTGACCTGAAGGGAGCTTATGCCGCGCAAGAAGGTCCTGGCTGCAAACTGGAAGATGTACAAGAACCCCTCTCAGACGAGGGATTTCTTTAGAGACTTCCTTCCCCTGATCTCCGGAAATGACCGCGATGAGATCGTCGTCTGCCCCCCTTACGTCGACCTGCCTACCGCGATTGAGACAGCCAAAGGTTCCAATGTCGCCATTGGCGCGCAAAATCTGCACTGGGAAAAGGAGGGGGCGTTCACCGGTGAAATTTCAGCCGCCATGCTGCTGGATGTGGGATGTACCCACGTGATCATCGGCCATTCTGAACGTAGGCAACACTTCGGCGAGAGCGATGATGTCGGCAACGTCAAGCTGAAGGCGGCATTGGAAGCCGGGCTGACTCCGATAGTCTGCGTCGGCGAAGTATTGGAGGAGCGTGAAGCGGGGCTGACTGAAGACGTACTTCGCCGCCAGTGTACGCGCGCCTTTTACTCGATTTCGGCAAGGAAAGCAGGGAAGCTGATCGTAGCGTACGAGCCCGTGTGGGCCATCGGCACCGGCAAGACCGCAACTCCGCAGCTCGCCTCCCAGGCCCACCTAGTGGTTCGCGGCGAAGCAGCCAAGGCCTTTGGCAAGGAGTTTGCCGACAACTTACGAATCCTGTACGGCGGCTCGGTCAAACCGGAAAACGCAAAATCGCTGATGGCGGAGGAGGAGATCGATGGCGCTCTGGTGGGCGGCGCCAGTCTGGACCCGAAGTCCTTTGCTGCAATCGTCAAGTATTGAGTGCTCTGAATCAACCTTCCAGCTTGGCCAGAGCCTGATCGGTGTTGATGATTTGTGCGCCGAGGGCACGCAGTTCGGAAATCGCGCGCACACCGTCCTCCGGCTTGAGCGCTTCCACAGCATCTTCCACGATGGAGACGCGACGGCCGCGCTCCAGCAATCCTTTTGCAGCCAGCCGAACACAGAATTCAGTAGTCACCCCAAAGACAATAAATTCCGGGCTGCTGCCCAACTGTTCGACCAGATCAGCTGCATGGTGAGTTTCGAAAATGTTGAGGGTCTGTTTTTCCAGCAGAATCTGCTGGTACTTCTGCAAGTCGGACGGCAACTGACATTCAGCGCTGTTGGGAACGCGGGCGACGCTTTCTGTCACGGCTTCGGGAACTAACTCTGCACCCGGCGTACCTTGCACGCAATGCGGCGGAAATTGTTTGAACTCAGGATCGTTGCTGGTGTGAAAGCATCCATGTGAAACAAGAAATACCTTGCCCTCCCGGGCAGCATTCGTAAGCCTACGGATATTGGGCAATAACTTTTCCGCTCCGGGCACATACAACTTGCCGCCGGGCAGCATGAAATCTGCCTGGCAGTCGACTTCCCAGAAAATCACATTACGTGAAGGCATTCGCTTTTGCTCTCACGTGCGATTTTAGCTGAGGGGTGTTATTTGCGCCTATCGCTGAGCGAACTAACGAAGCACCCAAGCAGACACGAACAAACCGCTATACTAGCGACCGCTTTACTGGATATCACTTTTTTCTCGCAAGGACTCACGCATGACTGAGGCTCCATCTTCTAAATCCGCCGGCTCACACAAGCTGGTGATTCGCAACATCGGATTGCTGCTGAGTGGTGATCTCGAACAACCAATTCTGGACGCCGACACGGTAATTGCAGTGAATGACCGAATCGTCGCGATCGGCAGGAGAAAAGATGTTGATACCGAAAACGCCACAACCGTGATCGACGCGCGAGGAACTACTCTGAGCCCAGGGCTGATCGACAGCCACGTACACCCGGTCGCTGGCGACTGGACGCCACGGCAAAACCAGTTGGGTTGGATTGATAGCTGCATGCACGGCGGCGTGACCACGATGATTTCCGCTGGCGAAGTGCATACGCCTGGACGGCCGAAAGATGTTATCGGGCTCAAGGCAATGGCTATTTGTGCCCAGCGCTCGTTCAACGCTTTCCGCCCGGGTGGCGTAAAAATTCATGCCGGAGCGCCGGTCATCGAGCACGGAATGGTTGAAGATGACTTCGAAGAACTCGCCGCCGCAGGCGTGATGATCCTTGGAGAAGTCGGTCTGGGCAGCGTGAAAGACGGAAAAACCGCGCACCAGATGGTGGCCTGGGCGCGCAAGTACGGTATCCAAAGCACCATCCACACCGGCGGCCCTTCAATCCCCGGTTCAAGTCTTATCGACAAAGACATTGTGCTCGAGACCGACGCCGATGTAATTGGGCACATCAACGGCGGGCACACCGCTCTACCTGATAGTCAGATTACTGAGCTCTGCGAGAAATCCTCGCGGGCTCTGGAGATTGTTCACAACGGGAACGAGCGCGCTGCCTTGCTGACCTTGCGGACTGCAAAGGAACTGAATCAGCTCAGACGAGTGATTCTGGGGACCGACTCGCCCGCGGGCTCAGGTGTGCAGCCGTTGGGAATCTTGCGCATGATTTCCATGCTCTCTTCATTGGGCGAAGTGCCGGCGGACGTGGCTTTCTGTTTTGCGACGGGGAATACGGCTGAGATTCGCAGTCTCGACTGCGGATTAATTGCGCCGGGGCGGGCGGCAAGTTTTGTCCTGATGGACAAAGCCCAGCATTCCTCCGGAGAGAATCTGCTTCAGAGTATTCAACGCGGCGATCTTCCGGGAATCGGAATGGTAATTATTGATGGAGTGGTCAGCGCACAGCGAAGCCGCAATACTCCGCCTGCAACCAGAGTGCCGGAAGTAGTGTCTTCATAGATCAGTGCAGTCCATCTTCTCCTTTGATCTGATCTTTCGCCAGCCCTCCCACCCTCGGCAGCGGCCGGCCGCTATCCGTAACCGCGATCGCGACCATGATCTCGTTTGCTCGCGGAGCATCGTTCAAGCGAACTTCCATGCCGTCGAAATGGCTGCGCACGAAGGCTGCGTCCTTATGACCAACCGGAATATCGAGCACGACGCCTAATCCGCCCCGCTTCTTGGAAGAGGGAATCAGCGCTGCTCCTTTTCCGAGCACCCGGCGCACCGGCGTGCCCAGCTTGGGATGCAGTATGGCGGCTGCATGTTCCAGTTCGCCGTTTTCGCCCACGGCGGCAGCCTTGCCGTAACTCTCTACTGTATTTGCAAGGATTCCAAGCGCCGTGACCGCACGTTGAGTGAGCAGTTCGCCAAGCTCCTCACCAATATCCATCAGCTCGGTCAGGTCTTCGACGTACTTGCCCGCACACGGATTCTCGATCACCGCCACAGCAGCGGCTCGCCGGGTGGGTGGCTGGACGGGGCGACCCATCTCCGTGCACGTTTCTTCCACGAAGGTTGCGATTTTCCGAATCTTGGCTTTCATACGATTGCCCGGGATACCTGTGTGTCCTTTGTAGATATCAAACTCGTTGGCCATAGAGGGGACAGAGGGGGCACAGAGAAACTCACCGCAGCCCGTCTTCTCCCTTGATTTCCGATGCCTTCAGGCCTCCGACGCGGGCGTGAACCCGAGGGCCGGTAGTCATAACCAACGCCAGCACGATTTCATCGGAACACGGAGCATCGGTAACGCCAACCTCCATCGCGTCAAAATGGCTTCGCACATAGGAGGCGTTTATGTGTGTTACGGGAACATCCAGTCGCGTACCCGGGCCTCCCACTTTCTTTGTGGACGCGACAATCGCCTTGGCGCCGCCCAGCAATTCGCGCATCCCATAGCCGCCGGGCACATGCCACAGCGCCCCGTGCTCGAGTTCGCCAGCCGAGCCGACGATCGCACCCTTCCCATAACCTTCTATAACCTGTGCGTTACCGCCCAGAGCGGAAATCAAAGCACTCGCCATTTCCATCCCCAGCGGCCTCAGATCGTCCATGAAGCCGACGATATCCGGAACATATCTGCCTGCGTAAGGATTCTGGATTACCGCGAGGGCGGCAGCACGACGCAAGGGAGTGGAAGCAATCGGCCCGCCTTCGTGAAAAATTTCTTCCACCGTGGTGAGCCTCTTACGTACTCGCACCTCAGGCATGGATGAAGCTCCGCTGTAACGCGGGCTGCAGCGGGATAGAACCGACGGCCCGCGTTTCGCCTTCTAGATTCAGGGCTGCTGCAATAATCAACCCTCGTTCCACAAGGCTACGCGCCATCGCTACTCCGCCATGAAGAGCAATTTCGACCTCTGCCTGAGAAAGCTGTGCAACATTCTGAGTTACTAACAGATCTCCCAGGTCGCTATCTGGCGCAAGCTCACACGCTGGAACGCGACTGATGGCCGGATGTCCGGGCAGATCGACCGCATTCGCAACAACGGTTGCAGCCGCGTCTGCTGCCGACGCAGATTGGGCCAACACGGTCACGGCATCGGCGATTCCCAGAGAAAAGCTGCGCCCTCTCCATCCACTGGTGGCAATACCGCGCACCGGATCGGCTGAGCGCAGCTTCGCAGTACCAAACAAAGAAGGACGATCCGGGCGCTCGACCATGCCGACTACGAATTCCTCTCCAGCGGCGATCTGAAGTGCAATATCACCGCCGTCGTTCACGTAAGCGCGATCCAGAACGGCGGCTCCCATCATTGCAGCGAGAATTTCTTCCGCGACTGATCCTGCAACGGCTGCCATGGGGGTGATGAAATTATCGGCGGCGTAGGGCAATACGGCTTCAAGCATTCGTTTCGCAACTACGCCGGTGACCGGTGGACCGCTCAGGCCTGCAGTCTGCCGCAGTAGCGGCAGTTCGGCGCACAGTTCATCGAGAATGATTGTGAATCTTTCTGTTGCGGCAGAGTAGGCCTTTGCTACTTGCGACGGTGCCCCGAACGCTTCGATGATCAGATCGATCGGGCCATCGTGCAAATGCAACCGGCGGCCATCCGGCAGTAGCGATACCTGTGCCCGGGGGTTCATGATTTCGAAACCGTTCGGTTATCTTGCAACGGCCAGGGATTGTCGGCCTTGGCAGAAACGTGCCTGTCACTGACGAGCGACTGCAACGGCCGCACATGATCCATGTAGCCGCCCAGTTTTCCGTAATCCGCCAGCTTCAGCGTGAACTCAATAGGGGCAACCAGCGCCGGCGTCGGAACGTAACCGAAAGCATTTTCCGGCATTCGGCTTACATCAACCATGATCGTAATGCCGCCGCCCGGCCAAACGTAGACCGGTGCACCGCCGCAGGTTACGCGTGTAAGCGCGTCGCGCACCGAGTGCGTGAGCTTGACTGGATTTTCCGTGACTCCGGCGCGGAGCGAACCGCCCGCGCCTCCCATGAAGAGCACCGTGCACAGTGCCGGCTCGCAGTTTTCTTTTATCCGCTCGACGGACAGCTGAAGCACACCCGGCAATTCCTTTTCAACAGGACGCAATTGCTCATCAAGTTCGTAGTAAGCATAGTGCTCGCCGGTGGTGCTGACCATCAGCAGGCACAAGCCGGGCCAGGCAACATTCGGTTTGAACTCTCCCAGAATCGAAAGCGGATTCTGAATGTTGGTGCCGCCCCAGGATGTGCCCGGCTCGGCGACTTTGAAATACCGACCGGGGGTTGAACGCCTGCCTTTCAACTTGATTCCGGTTTCCGGGATGCCGAGCAGCCTGCCGGCCTGATGTTCGGACAAAACGCCGGTGATGTGATCATCGACAACCACCACTTCGTCCACTTTGCTGAACCACTGCTTGGCAAACATGCCGATCGTGGCGGAACCGCACCCTACGCGCATACGTTCTTCTTGCACGCCATCTACGATTGGCGGCTTGTCTGCTTGGACCGTGATCTTCGCGCCCTGATCAATCTCCAGGTCGACGGCATTTCCGTTACACAAATTCAGCAGAATGTCACATGTGACCGTACCCTCATGGCGGCTCCCACCCGTGAGGTGCCGCACGCCGCCCAGTGACAACATTTGCGATCCGTATTCGTTCGTGGTCACATGTCCAACAGCTTCGCCCTGAGCCCGGACTGTTTTGCATTCGTCCCCGAGATGACGGTTGGTATCAATCTTCAGCTTCACGCCACAGTAGCTGAAAATTCCTTCGGTCACCACGGTCACCATGTCCACACCCTTTACTTCCGATGAAATGATAAAAGGCGCCGGCTTGTAATCCGGATAGGTCGTTCCTGCGCCGATGGCGGTGACGAACGTGTCCGGGCCGCTTACGAGATTGCCGTTCCAATCATGGCTGCGCTCAAGGAAGGGAACCACCGAATCGCCGCGCGAGACGGCACGATCAAGCACGACATGTGGATCGAGCCGCACAAGTTGCCCGCCGCGGTTGCCATAACGATCGCAGGCTCCGGTGCGTCCTTCTTTGATGTAACAGAGCACGGGACACGCGTCGCAGCGAATCACATCAGTGTCAGCCACGCTGCGCTCCTGCGATGCCCGCCTGCAAAATCGCAGCACGTACCCTATCTGGTGTAGCAGGAAGTTTGTGCACCCGAACGCCAATGGCGTCGTGCAGTGCGTTCAAGATCGCCGGGGCAGTTGGGATCACCGCTTGTTCTCCAATTCCTTTCGCGCCAAACGGACCAATAGGCGATTGATCCTCGATCAGAATGGATTCGACCGGCGGAATGTCACCGGCTGAGGGAATCAGATAGTCATGCAGATTCTCGCCTTTGCCGGGGAAGAACTCCTCCATCAAGGCCATGCCAATGCCCTGTGCCACGCCGCCTTCGATCTGCCCTTCGATCAGCGTGGGATTGATCGCGCGGCCCACGTCGTGAGCAGCAGTGATCCTTAGCACCTTCACGGTACCGAGTTCGATATCGACCTCGATCTCCGCCAGATGTGCCCCAAAGCCAAACACTGCGTATGGAATGCCCTGGCCATCTTCATCCAGAGGTTTGGTTGGAGGGTCAAACGTGGCCTCCGCTGTCAGCACATATCCGTGATGTTCAGTAGGTAATTGGGAGAGCGTGATTTTGTGCTGCCGGTCACCATCCTGGATTTCAAGTTGTCCGTTCTGGAAGGATATCTTCGCGCAATCGCAGGCCCCCGCTCGGCGCAGAATCTCACGCCGAAGCGCCTTGCCCGCCAGGAACGCAGCCTTGCCGCTCACGAATGTCTGCCGCGACGCTGATGTCTTGCCGCAATCGGGCGTAATGGAAGTGTCGCCGGAGACTAAATCAAAGCGGTCAATCGGGCAGCCCAGCGCGTCGGCACAGATTTGTGTCACAACAGTTGCGGAGCCCTGTCCAATGTCAATCGCGCCCTGATGCAGTGCGATTCTTCCGTCGGGTTTCAAGCCAACCCTCATGGTCGAGGGATTGGGAAGGGAAGTGTTGCCACAGCCGTACCACATGCCTGCCACGCCGACTCCTCGGCGGAGAGGGCCAGTCGCATTGTTGTTGAAGGCCGCAGTTTCTTGCCGTGCTGCCAGCCAGCGCGGGCGCAACGCCTCAAAGCATGCGCGAATTCCCACTCCTTCGCCGAGCACCTGGCCGGTAACTGTCGGAGTGTTGTCATCCAGTGCGTTGAGAAGTCGGAATTCCAGCCGATCCATGCCAAGCCGGTCCGCCAGTTCATCGTAGAGTTGCTCTTGAGCGATGGCTGTTTGCGGCACGCCAAATCCACGGAACGCGCCGGCGGGCACGAGGTGCGTATGTATTGCTCGTGTCAACGCGCGATAGTGCGGCACATAGTAAGGACCGGACGCATGCACTGGAACACGAGCCGCTACCGTCGGTCCCCATGAGGAGTAGGCGCCGGTGTTGAAGTCGGCGTGGAAATCCAGAGCCACGATCTTGCCGTCGCGGTTCGCACCGGCTTTTAGCCGCATGCGTGCCGGATGGCGTTTGGTGGTTGAGATCATGGATTCCGTTCGCGAATAGACCATTCGCACCGGCTGACCGAGTCGCCACGCTGCAAGCGCCACAAACGGCTGCACGGATAAATCCAGTTTCGTGCCGAAGCCGCCACCGACTGCCGTGGGAATGATCCGAACGGCCTCGGGCTGAATGCCCAGAATCTGCGCAATGTCGGACCGGTCCATGTAAGGAGACTGCGTGCACGCCTGAACCTCGACCATATCTCCTACGCGGCGAGCGAACCCGGCCTCGGGCTCAATGCAGGCGTGCTCCACGAAGCCTGTCTCGTATTCGGCCTCCGCGGTCACAGCAGCTTCGGCGAGAGCCTTTTCAACATCGTCGCGCACAACACGCCCGCGTACCAGAACATTTTCTTTTCGATCTAGATGCACAAGCGGTGCACCCGGGGCCAGCGCGTTATCAATGCTCGTCAAGGGCGGCAGTTCTTTCCACGACACCGGAAAGTTCTGCAAGTCGAGTTTTTCGACGGCCTCGCCTTTGCCAACCACTGCCGCAACTGCTTCGCCGCGGAAGCGCGCTTCTTCGACAGCGAACACGGGCTGGTCGGCAAATTTCGAAATCACTCCGTAGCGATTTTCACCGGGTACATCTTTCGCCGTTAAGATCGCAGCAACTCCTGCATGCTGGGCGATGTAGGCCTCGAGATCGCCGAACTGAAACCGTGCCCGATGAAACGGACACCGAATCGCCCGCACCGCCAACGCTCCTGCCGGAGCCTCGTCTGCTCCGTAGATCTCCGTGCCATTAACCTTGGGTTGACCATCCAGTCGAACCAGTCGATCTCCAACCGCATGGCCCACCTCTGGCGTGTTCTGTCCCCACACTCGATCATTAACTTCCAGCACCGCAGCAATGATCTTGCGATATCCGGTGCAGCGGCAGAGCACGCCGCCCAAAGCATCCATCACTTCCGTTTCGGTAGGCTGTTGATTCCTCTCCAGCAGGGCAGTCGCGGCCACCAGCATCCCAGGCGTGCACGCCCCGCACTGCGCCGCGCCATGAATCAGAAATGATTTCTGCAGCTTCTCGTACAACGGCCCGCGCTGCGCCAGGCCTTCAACCGTCGTGACTTCACATCCCTGCGCCTGGGCCGTGGCCATCAGACACGCGCAAACCGGCTCGCCATCCAGCAACACGGTGCAGGCGCCGCAATCCCCCGCGTCGCAGCCGACCTTGGTTCCGGTCAAGCCAAGCTCTTCTCGCAGCGTCCGGGAGAGTCTCGCCAGCGGAGAAGCTGTAATCGAGGCCACGCTGCCATTCACGGAAAAACCGATGGTGGCCTGCACGTCGGTAAGCTGTTCGATCGTTGCCATATCAGCTGGCGCACATCTGAAGAGCGCGCCGGACCAGAATAAGTGCGGCGTCACTACGGTAGGCTGCGGTCGCGCGCACGTCGTCAATGGGCGAAAGAGATTTCACGTGCTCCGGCATGACGAGCGCATCCAATCTCGCTTGCGCCGGTCTACCAGTCAAAAATTGTTCCAGTTCCCTGAGACGCTGCGCACGAGCGGAACATGAGCCTACCGCAATTCGAATGTCACGAATCCGGCGCTGCTCATCAACGGCGAGCACAATGGCAACCATGGCAATCGAAATCACCAAATAACGACGCGCGCCTAATTTCAGAAAGACCGAGCGAGCATTTTCAACCACCCGCGGAACGATCACCGCGGTCAAAAGCTCATCGGCGCGGCGCAAGGTCTTGCGGCTGCCCACGATGAAGTCTGCCAGTAAAACACCCCGCCGCCCGCCGATCGATACCAGCTCTACTTCCGCATCCAGCGCCAGCAAAGGAGGGACGCTATCAGCCGCCGGAGAAGCATTGCAAAGATTGCCGGCAACAGTCCCGCGGTTCTGAATCTGCACGCCACCAATCTCTCGGGCCGCGCTCTTCAGCGCATCGAAACAAGGCGGAAGCTGAGCTGCCAATAGTTCGCTCCAGGTGGTCAGCCCGCCAATACGGAAAAAAGTCTCATGAACTGAGATCCCTTTGAGTTCTGCTACAGCCGTGATGTCCACCACTGGAGTAGACGGCAGTCTCTCGCCCAGCGCCGGATAAAAATCCGTGCCCCCGGCCAGCACCTGGGCTCGGTGATGCTCCAGCGCGTCCACGGCTTGGTCGAGAGTCGTTGGTCTGAGATACACGTCACTTCCTGGCAAATCGGCAATGGTCGCCGAAATGGCTCATTCTTATACGAAAGCGTGGATTTGTACAGCAGGTCAGGCGATTGAAAAATAGCAAAGATTTACGCGTTAGTCGCTGGAATCCCGCTGCGCCGCTTCCAGCTGAACGCGCAATTCCTCCCGGTCTTCAGGCAGTATGTTGGTGAACATGATCCCATTTCCTATGTTCGGATCACAGGTCATCACTCTTCCCACCGCGAGCACGCCTTCGCCAACGTGTAATGTGATCTCAACCTCAGTGCCCTTCGGCAAAGGGAACATGGTTTCGATGTAGCAGCCTCCCAGGCTGACGTCCGAAGTGACCGCACCGGTTGCAAACTTGCGCCCGGCAGGTGTGAGATCTATCCGTGCACTCATCTTCACACGTGGATGCCGCCTTCGTTCCTGGCGGGCGAAGGAGTCGTTCCCGTAATCCCTGTTCATGGTCAATGTTGATGAAGTGGAAGGAGCCTCCGTTAGGATACATTGCGGCGAAAAGCTTTTGTTAGGCTCAGTATTGATTCGTTGTCGGTGAGTAAAAATAGTCTGATATCCGCTAACATGAGAACGTGAAAGTACCATGCGTCGCGACTGGTTCCGATTTCTGGGTTGTCATCTCTGATTCGATTGGCTGCAAATGAATATTCATTCTTGTTGCTCTTGGCTACATCGCAGTACCAGGCCAACCTTTTTCTCTGTTGCAGTGATCGCCCTCGTACCGCTCACAGGGTGCAACAGGAAAAGCGCGCCCGGCGCGACCGCATCACAGCCACAGACTTCTGTCATACGTGTGGACGTTGGCGGAGATGCGGTCCGCGTTAATACTCCCACGGCTCAGTTCGTGCTGCTTCCAAGCGGATACTTGCAAGCCATGCTGGCTGCCGATTCGGGTCAGCGTACTTTGGATGATCCGCCGAACCGCCAGGCTCAGCAGCTTGTCGTCGGGGGGAAAGAGATTAGTGATTTGACTCTGGATCTCCCGGGCGCCAAGGTGAGCGAAGTGGCCGGCAAATTGGGCGCACTCGGCAAGCGAATAGAAATCAAGGGAACAAGTGCAACAACCGGCCTCGCGGAAACACTGTCGATCGAGGTCTATGATGATTTCCCCGGCGTAGCTTTGCTTTCAGCTGCCTATCAGAACACCGGGAACCAGGACGTGCATCTCGACCGTGTCTCCATTGCGAGCCGCACTCTGAATGCATCGCTGGCCGATTCCCAAGCTCCGCCGTATGACATGTGGTCCTTCCACGGTGCGAGCATCAGGTGGGGAAAAGATGATGTGCTGCCAATTTCCAAAAAGTTTTTCCAGGAAAACCCGCTCGGAGCGCCCGTGGAGACGGAAGGCGATCTCGGACGGGTCGGTGGCGGCATCCCTGTCGTGGCGTTCTGGACCCGCAATGTCGGTGAAGCTATCGGGCACGTCGAGACGCTGCCTCTGAGCCTTTCAATTCCTGTCAAGACGCAAGCCGATGGCAAGGTTCACGCCGCTGTGCAGCTTTCGCCACAAACGACCTTGAAGCCTGGCGAAGCCTATTCGACGCCGCGCGCCTTCGTTGCTGTTTATAAGGGAGACTTCTATGAACCCTTGAGCCTGTGGTCGAAGATGGTGGATCGTGAAGGATTGTCGCGGCCGTCAAACAATGAAGAGAACTACGCGATCAGCTGGTGCGGCTGGGGATATGAGGCCAATGTAACTCCCAAGCAGATGGTGGACACGATTCCCAAGCTCAAGGAGCTGGGTATTCATTGGGCCACGCTCGATGACCGCTGGTTTAACAACTATGGTGACTGGCAGCCGCGTCCTGACACTTTTGCGGGCGATGCAATCCAGAAAATGGTGAAAGCCTTTCACGATCAGGGAATCAAGGTGCAGATCTGGTGGCTGCCGCTGGCGGCGGAAGATGGCAGCGGCCGCTACGGTGAACATAAGTACGTGTTCTCTGACGTGGTGAAACAGCACCCTGACTGGCTGATCCTCAACAAGACTGGCAAGCCTGCGCTGATGGCGCGCAATCTGCCCACGCTGTGTCCGGCTGTTCCTGAAGTGCAAGCGTATTACAAGCAACTTACGGAACGGTTTATCAAAGACTGGGATTTCGATGGTCACAAGCTCGACAACATTTATTCCACGCCGCTCTGCTATAACCCGAAGCACCATCACAAATCGCCGATGGATTCGGTATACGCCATGGGAGATGTGTACCGGACAATCTTCGAGACCACGCGCTCTTTAAAACCGCAGAGTGTCACGCAAAGCTGCCCCTGCGGTACCCCGCCGAGTCTGGCGTGGTTCCGCTATATGGATCAGGCGGTCACGGCCGATCCCGTGGGTTCAGCGCAAGTACGCCGCCGGATCAAAATGTACAAAGCTTTGCTCGGCGCCAATAGTGCCGTATATGGAGACCACGTGGAGCTGACGAGGATCAGGTCTGTCGGAGCTAATGAGGAGGACCTAGGCCGCGACTTCGCTTCAACCCTGGGCACTGGAGGCGTGCTCGGGACGAAATTCACCTGGCCCGATTATGGACCGCAGTTTAAAAACGTCGCCCTGACGCCCGAAAAGGAAGAGTACTGGAAAAAATGGATCAGCCTCTACAACCAGAAGATGCTCTCGAAGGGTACTTTCCGTGACTTGTATGTGATCGGCTATGACCATCCGGAAGGTTACGCGATCGAGAAAGATGGGAGTATGTATTACGCGTTTTTTATCAGCCCGAAAGAGGCTACGGGCAACAACCCGGCTGAGCGGTGGACCGGAGACCTGGAGCTCAGAGGTCTGGGTGCTGGCCAGTACCACGTCACTGATTACGTGAACGGCAAGGACTATGGCACAGTTGCGGGTCCAACCGGGAAGCTTCACCCCGAATTCGTGGACAACTTGTTGCTGCAGGCCGAACCGTCGTCGGCGCATTAGAGCTGCAGCCAACAAATATGACAGTACTACTGCCTTGCTTTCTTCTGGGCTGCATAGCCGGCCTGCGTTCGCTGACCGCTCCAGCGCTTGTGTGCTGGGCCGCGCATCTTGGTTGGTTGCATTTCTCCGGGACCAAACTGGCGTTCATCGGCAGGCCGTGGACACTCACTTTGTTTACGCTGTTGGCCTTGGTCGAACTTATCGCAGATAAGCTTCCAGGAACTCCGGCCCGCACCGCGCCTGTCGGACTGATCGCACGCATCGTGCTCGGCGGGGCATGCGGTGTGGCACTTGCGATCAGCGCGGGAACCAATGTGCCGCTTGCGGCGATTGCCGGCATGTTAGGTGCCCTGGTCGGAACGTATGCCGGATATAACATTCGTCGTGCTCTGGTTTCGCAGCGGCACCTGCCGGACTTCGCTGTCGCCCTGGCAGAAGACACGGTTGCGATCGCAGTGGGATTGCTGATCGTGTCGCGCTTTTAGACCGCGGGTTTTGACATCAAGAACTGCGCTATTTAGCGCTTGCTGCCCTTAACATTGCGGCTTTCGAACCTTCTGTAAATCTCTTTTGAAGCATTCGGGAAAGCGGATAACCCACTCTGGCCAACATCTTCTGCGGCCGGGAAAACGCGAGGATGTCGTACCACACCTCATCCTGGGACCGGTTCCATTCGACAGTGAATCGTTCCTCTCCGCTCTCCGCATGTTCTGCTAAGGTGCCGTACGCAAAGCCGTATCGAGCGACGGTACCGTTTTCGTCGACGACGTAAACGATACGAGCGGCGTTGAGCGAATAGAATCCAAAGTGCTGCACTAGGATCGCAACGCCCGTTCCAACCTGAATCGGGGCGCTCGGCGAATAAAGACGTATCCACGGCATGTTGAACATTTGCCATGTGCGAATGGCCTTCACCGCCGCACGCCACGTATTTTCACCTCTACCAAGGAGAATGCGATTGCGGTCTACGTTGTAGCCTCGGGGCACGGTGTGGCCGAAGTACCGACATCGGCGTACGAAAAAGCTGACTGCTGCTGGCGGGTCAGGAACTTTTCAACTTCTTCAACCGATGGTGCCCGTAGGAGAAACAAGCGGTACTGACTCCTCTGCGTGCTTGTGGAATAGCGAAATTTCGCCAACTTACGTGCGGCACACGCCGCATGCGTCCGCGTACAGGCGAAGTACATTTCGAATATGCTTTTGAACCAGCATCTCCGGATTGTTTTGAAGTTTTCCGGCGCAGATGGCTTCGTACTGTGAAGGAAGATTCTGGCTAATCAAGGGCAACGGCACCTGAGTTGTGGAGAGATTCTCGAACAAACGAGTGACTTCGCTCTGCACGATTGACTCGTGCCAATAGTACCGACACCGGTCGCTGTAACTGAATGCACGAGAGAAGGACTGCTCATCTTTGTCACCTTGATAATAAGAGCGCCAATGAACCGGATTCTGCAGCATGGCGGTCTCAAGCGCCTCGCGGACTTGCGACAGCCGATAGCCTTTGCCCCGGCCCAGTAACTCCCGCTCAATCGAGCTCAAGGAGAAGATGGCCTCCCGATAAGCGAAGGTCAGCCAAGGCCCCACCTTCAGAATTGCAAAATGATCTTCCACCAGTTGCGCGAGAGCCCCGGCGGTCTGATAGTCGGTCGAATGTGCTTCGTACACAAGGCTATGATTGCTGGGTAGTGCCGCAGAGAGGCTTTGAGCTTGAACTCGATCGTAGTCAAAGATTTCCTTCTCTCCGAAATCCACCCCCGGTTGAACGACCAGTGCAATCACTCTCTCCCAGGCCGCGGATAAACCCCGCTGAGCGAACGCGCTCCGAAACGTTTCCAACGTGCGATGAACGTTATCCGCCGGGGTTACAGCTGGACGCCCGCCGGAATCTGATTCGCCCCCGGGAGCTGGCACTTCACTCCCAATCACGTAGAGCAGCGGGGGCAAAGTATCAGGCAACTCGCTGTTCGCAGTCTCTGCCGCCTTACACAGAAGCGCGGCGCGATGCGCAATCGTGTCTTCTGTTAGTCCGCTGTCGTCACCGCACGCCATGCTCGCGTCGAGGTGGATTTTGCGATATCCCGCCAATACGCAGGCCCGAACCAGCTCGCAGGCCTTCTCCATGGCTTGACTCGCCGGTTCGGCGCGCCATGGGTACGGACCAAGGTGGTCGCCTCCCACGAGAACTCGCTCGGGAGAAAGCCCGGCAAGTCGCGCGGCGGAGTGAACAGCATTCGCGAAGTGTTGCGGCGTCTGACCTGTGTAGCCTCCCTGCTGGTTCACCTGGCTGGATGTGGATTCGACATGCAGGAACCACCCGTCATCGACAGCCTCTTGTATGGCGGCATCGATCACTGCCGGATGGGCTGAGCACACGGCGTAGCTGCCAACCCGTTCTCCGCGCCCATTTCGGGCGATTAGATCCTGGAGGCTGGACATTTATACGGTGAATAGAACAGGGCCTTCCGCCATCTTATCCTGCTCTCTGCGCCATAGGGGGTTTTGCAGGGTCGCAGCTCGTAACTAGCACTCCAGAACTTCGTAAAACTCTATCCAGGCATCCTTAAAAAAATGCTTCTGCTTGTGGGCCAGTTCAGTGTGCTCAGGATTGGTTTCGAAGAGCTTGAGGGCAGCTTGCGCGGCGCAGAGGTCCTTAAATGAGGCTTGCCAGATGAGGGTGTTTCCAGGGTCGCGGCTGGAGATGGGAATCAGACGTTCACCTCTTGGCAGAATTCCACGATGCTCCAGTGCCGCAAATTGTTTTTCTAGCGCGATGAACTCTTCTCTTTTGGAATGTTCAAACTGCTGAACCAGACGCATGATGACGGCCACTTTGTCCCCCTGATCTTGCTAACTGCTGATTGTTCCGGCCTCATCGGGAATATCAAACGACACGAGTTCAGAACGAAACCCTCGAGTCCGCACCGCGCCATATCCAATTCCCATGAGCATCCAGATCATGCCCGCAATTTTTGCTGGCCGGCTCAGATTCAGCCACAGCAACAGGCATATGGCGAAACCGAGAACTGGCACGAGAAAGCTGCTTAGTGTCTTCTCGCGCCCGCGCAAGTAGTACCGCACAAACGATGCGGCGTTCACGCCCATAAACGCCAGCAGCGCGCCAAAATTCAGCAACTCAGCGGCGCGCTCGAAACTCAAAAATGCGGTTCCCGCAAGTGCGAACAGACCTACAAATACGACATTGTTCTGTGGGATTCGGCGTTTCGGTTCAATGGCTCCGAAAAAAGACTTTGGCAGCGCATTCCCCCTTCCCATGCCATAGAGCAGCCGCGCCGCGCCAAGCTGCGAGCCCATCCCGGAACCTACTGTTGCCACCAGCAACGTGACATTGATCAGCGTAAACAACCATCGCCCTGCGGCCCGCCCGGCGACGTGAACGTAGGCAGTGTCCACGTCCGGGAAGGGCTGCGAACTCGGCCACACCAGTTGCGCTGCGTAAACTTCGATGGACGCCAGCACCCCGGTTACTAAGCAAACCAGAACGGTCGCCAGCAAAATGTTGCGTTTGGGATTCTCGGCTTCTTCGGACAGCGTCGAAATCCCATCGAAGCCGATGTAGGTCAATACGGCGAGTGATGTACCACCCATTACCGCCGGGAATGAAAATGTCTGCGGATCATAAAAGGGCCTGGTGAAAAAGGGCGCGCCGTCATGCGGAATGCCCATTACGTACCGTGCTGCCGCCGCCAGGAAGATAAGAATCACCACGCCCATGCCTGCCGCCAGCGTGGTGTTGATCCGCGCCGAAGTACGGATTCCGAACAGGTTCAGGCAGCTAAACAGCACGACAAACAGAATCACCCAGACCGCGTAGGGAACTTCCGGCAGAAAATTCAGCGCGAACTTGCTGCACAAGATGGTGCATACGATCGGATTCAGCATGTAATCCATTGCCATGCTCCATCCCGTCACATAGCCAAGGGCGGGATGAATTTCTGATCCGACGTAGGTAAATGCCGATCCTGCGCTGGGGTAAGCTCGCGCCATTCGTCCATAGCTGATGGCGGTGAACAGCATCGCGACCATGGCGATCAGGACGGTGGTGACTGCATGGCCCCGCGCCCTCTGGCTCATCACGCCGTAGACCGGCATGGGAGCAGTCGGCTGGATCACGATCATGCCGTAGAGAATCAGGTCCCATAGTCCCAACGCGCGGCGCAGACGCGGGCCAGCTTCTGCCGGTACGGTTGGTTGGCTCACCATGAAGTCCGGCTCAGAAATAGAACTTCAGAGCCAGTTGAACAAATCTGGGATCGCGTGCCGACTGTGGAAATCCCCATGCACAATTGGAGTTGCGATTGTCGACCGGGCAGCCACTTACACCTGGATCAAGGTCCGCGCCGTGGTCAGTGGCCGGGCTGTCGAAGAGAAACTTGCCGGGCACAAGCTGCGGATTGTAATGGTTCCACACATTGAAAAACTCCGCGCGGAACTCGAAGCTGTATCTCTCGCTGACAGGAAAGGTCTTGAATAGAGAGAGATCCCAATTCTGGAAACCCGGCCCCCGGACGATGTTCCGGCCCGCATCTCCGAACGCGCCGAATTCCTTGTTGGTGGCAAAGGCGCAAGTGTTAAACAGCGTTCCGGGAATGCAGGGCTTGGCATTCGGATCGCCAATGCGATCAGGGCGCGAGGCGCTGGCGACATTCCCGCCACCATCGGAGTTTGAAAGGTCAGTCTCGATATCAACTGGAGTGAAATAGTTTCCAGTTGATGCAGAGGTGATTCCGGCGACCTGCCATCCGCCGATTATCTGATTCAAGACACCGTTCGCATTGCCGCCCAAAGGCTTGCCTTTCCCAAAAGGCAGCTCGTACGAATAGCTGAACACGAAGCGGTGGCGCACATCAAAGTCGGCATTTCCGTACTCCCGCTCCGGGAAGCGCTGGTCGCGGAAATCTCCAGAGGCGAAAGAACCAAGATCGGCGCTGGACGCGGTATCCAGAGCATGACCGTAGGTATAAGAGGCTTGGAACTGCAAACCGCGCGTCAGGCGTTTCTCAAGGCGAGCCTGCAGAGAGTGGTAATTGGAAAATGCGTTTGAGCGAAACGTGGCAATGCCGGTGTCGAATGCCTCATCGCAATTGTCCGCATGGTCTAAATCGCAGGGCAGGCTTGGATCCACAGCCTTATGCACGGGACGGCGAGGAGCAAAAGCCGCATTTTGATCAGCAGTCGGAACAGCCTGGTTTCCGTTATAGAACGCGAAGAGCTTCAGGCCTCGAGACCCGGCGTAGGAAACCTCAAGCACAGTCTCTGCTGGAAGTTGATACTGCAATCCGACGTGCCACTGCTGGTTATATGGTGTTCGCAGGTTCGGGTCTACCGAAAACAACTGCGGAGTATTCGGATCACTTAGCGAGTCGGCGGGAAAACCATTTGCCAGCACATTCAGGTTGGGAATCGAGCAATCGATCTGACCTCCTGCCGGGTTGGCAGAAGATGCCCCGCAATTCGTGTTGAATGACTCAATTGAAAAGAATGGGGGATTGAAACCTGTGCTCGGATTGGAGAACGGCCCGTTCTCCTGACCTCCATAGAAGATTCCATAGCCGCTGCGCAGTACGAGCTTATCCATGATCTGGAATGCCAGGCCGACTCGAGGTGCGAAGTTATTCAAGTCGCGATTGATCAATCCGCGAGTACCCGTGCGCGAAATCGGTATGCTCTGGGCCAGCGTGGGTGTGAGTTGCAGATCTTGTCCTTTCGGCACCAGCAGCGATTGCGTGGCAAAATCAAACGTCGCTGCCTCATCATGGGCTTCTTTGATCGTGCTGAAGAATTCATAACGCAGACCGAGATTCAGCGTGAGGCGCTGGGTAGCGCGGAAATCATCCTGCACATAACCGCTGTAGATTTCCCTGCGGTAATCCACGTTATGCAGGCTGGTAATCGAGCCGAAATCGGGGATGCCCAGCAAGAAGGAGGCAAATGCCGAGCCTCCGGTGCTGGGCGATGCAGGATTATCCGTGAACTCGCTGCCGAAGCCCATATTACCGCGCGAGGCCGCCGGCTGAAAAAGCGTGAACTGCTCGTGCCGAATTTCCGTGCCGAACCTGAGGGAGTGGCGCCCGCGCACCCAGGTGAGGTTGTCGGTCAGAACAAAACTGTTCTGTATTTCACGCGACGGAAGGAAAGTGGCGCTGCCGATGGTAGCGGTGCCGTCGCCGAAATCAATTTCCGGCAGGCCACCATTCAAGGGCGCGAACGGCACCCCGGGGAAACTGATCCCGAAAGAGGGATCGCCTGCGATGTCTTTGTCAAAATTCAGCTGGTATCGATGCGAGTTGATGCGGTTGTAACCCAGCCGGAACTCATTGACCACGGTCGGGGCAAACAGATGGGCCTCGCTCAGCGCGACGCTTCGATATGAGTTGTCTTCCAGTCCATCGAAAAAGCCTCCCCCATCGAGCACATTGTTAAAGGTCGAGGGGATTTCGCTCGGTTGGTCTTCGTAGCTGAAGCGCCCAAAAAAGTCATTGGTCTGCGAAAACTTGTGATCGATTCGAATGTCAAAGTTGTTGCGACGCTCCTTCCTCAAAGGCTCGGTCAGGAAATTCGCCCCCGAAATGCTGGTGTTCGGAGCGGGAAGAAAAGTCGCCAGGCGCGCCGCTAGGGGGTCGACGGAGCTGAAGACGTTCAGGTTGCCGCCGGATGAGATCGGCACGCCGCAGAAGCCGTTTGGATTCAGGCCTGATTGCATCGTCAGCCGCGTGTCGAAGATTTCACCGACAAATGTATCGTTGTTGTTGCAGTCCTTCGCCCTGGATCCATCGATGATATTTCCGTCCGGGTCCACCTGAGGCGCAAAGGCGCTCTGCAGATTGCCACTGAAGTCCCCCGCAACTTCCGCAGGAGTGGGAATCACTTGCAGGATTGGCGTTGCCTGGCGTACGCGAAGGCCTTCGTAGTCGAAGAAGAAAAAAGTCTTGTTCTTGACGATCGGCCCGCCTATGGTGAATCCAAACTGATTTTGCTTATAGGGTTGCCGTCCAAACTGGTCAAACACATTCCTGGCATCGAACTTCTCGTTCCGGAGAAACTCGTAAACGTCGCCATGAAATTGGTTGGTCCCTGACTTAATCACGGCATTCATGATGGCCCCGTTGCCGCGCCCGAATTCGGCGCTGTAGGCGTTGGTCTGCACCTTGAATTCCGCGATTGCGTCTACCGAGGGTTGAATCACGTATGTGGTCTCGTTCAGCAGGTCGCCCAGATTGGAGTTGTTGTCAATGCCGTCCAGAAGGAAATTGTTCTGCAGGGCGCGCGCCCCGTTTGCGCTGAAACCGAAAGTCTTCTCCGCGCGCGATCCGGGCTCAGCGGGAGCCACGCCGACGCTCAACTGCGCCAGTTGCGCGTAATTGCGGCCATTGAGCGGAAGCGTTGAAATTCGCCTGGCGCCCACCACCTGCCCGAGATCGGAGTTCTGCGTTTCGAGTTGCGGGCCCAGGGTATTGACCGTGATCTGCTCGTTCACTTGGCCCACCTGCAGAACCACGTCCACGGACGGCCGCTCCTGAATGTTCAGCTCGATGGGGCCTACGACCGTCTTCTTGAACCCTTCTCTTTCAACCGTAATGCGGTAGCGGCCCGGCTTCAGCGGGCCAGCGTTAAATTCGCCCTGGTCATTCGATTTCGTACGGAATGCCGTGCCTCGGTCCACGTCCTCGACCACGACTTGCGAGCCCGGCAGAACGGCTCCCGAGCTGTCTTTTACCGAGCCTACGATGTTGCCGGTATCTTTTTGCGCTTGGCACAGGCTCGAGAGCAGCAACAGGGACGAGAACACCAGCAGGAAAAAATAAGCTCTCCATGAGTACGGCACCGTGAACCTCCTGTTACCCAACGGGATGGGTGAAACGAAATCGTTATTGCGGGTCTGCTTCCAACAGCAGGTGTTCATTGAATGACACCTGTAGTTTCGGACTGCTGGCATCAATCGTGCCCACATCTTTGCCGCTTTCATAGTCCACAACCCGGTACGCGCCGGGTTTCAGGCCGCGCAGCTCAACCTGCCCGCTCCACGACTTGGTTTTATCGGGCGCGTAAAAAGCGTAATACATGCGCCCATCCTTTGCGATTGCGTAGCCTTCAGGCCAGTCGTAACCATACGTGTATAGACCAAGAAATTCTCCGCGCGACAGCATCTTGGCGTTGTAAAGATCGATCCATTTCTTCCAGTGCGCTTCTTTCTCAGGAGTCAGTTCCACGGTCTTGAACTTCGGACCATAACCGGGCCAGGTAAACTTCGTGCCCACTACGGCACCGACTCCGACTTCCGATGCGAAGTCTCGTCCTTTATCGACTTCGTGCTGCGTGTTGCTGAGCTGCACTTCCGTCAACTCGACGTGGTCTCCGTACACGGCAGCCGCAGGTCCAAGCAAGGCTTTGTACATCTTCGTGCGCAGCCGGACTTGGCGCGACCCCACGGGATCAGCCGTGACCGCCTGGTCGATGTACGGCAGCCACGCCAGATTCGGCGGCGTTCCGCAGGGACACGCCTGCGTCACGCTCTCCGGCTTCAGTGCGCGCGTGGTTTCCAGAATGGTCTTGTAAATGTCGCCCACTGCTGCAATGGAGTCATCCGGCGATTTGTGGTGGTGCTTTGGGTTATAGCAGGCCGGGACGGTGTAGGCGAAGTCAAGTTTGTGTCCGTCGAAACCCCAATCGCGGACAAATTTTTCGGTCAGACGCTTGTAATAATCCTTCACTTCCGGAACGGCGGGACAGAGAGTCGCCAGGTCAGCAGTCACCCGGGCCGCCTTGCCGTTCTTATCCAGCACGAGCCAGTCCGAATGATCCCGAACCACATTCGACAGCTGGTACGGGCGGTGATTCAGGATGTCCTTGCCATGCCCGTCCTCGACCACCAGCGGAATCCACCAGAGGGTGAGGCGGATGCCCGCATCGTGATACGCCTTCACCACCTTCTGGATGGAATCATCAGGGAATGTGTCGAAACGCGGCTCCCAATCGCCACGCGCGCGAAACCAGCCGGCATCGAGGGTGGCCCATTTCAGCCCGAGCTGCTTCAGCTTCGGAATCGTGCCCAGCATCTGCTTCGGCGTGAAGTCCATCTCGTAGCCCCAGCCGCACCAGTTGGCTTCGTAGTCGGCGGCGTTCGGATGTGCGAGGCTCACACCGCGAACTTGCAGCATCTTCGAATACAGGCTGAGCGCCTGAAAAAAATCGCCTTGGAACACAGAAACGAAGGTAAGAGGTATTGAAAACGTTTCTCCGGGTTTCAGGCTGGTTTGCTCGTCCATGGCAACCGACACGCTGACTCGCCCGTCCGGCGCGGTCTTCACGGGAAGGCTGAGCTTCAGCGGCACGGTTTCCGCGTGTCCGATAGCTTCACCCACGGAACCTGTCCAGAACGCCACCGCCGGAATGCCGCCGCCGGTCTGGTTTTCATCGTTGTGCATGACCGCTTGCATCAGGTTCGAGCGGGAAAATTTGTTAGTGATTTTCATCACATCGTCTTTGCCCCAGGCCTCACTCGATCCATGGAACGACCACATCGCATAAGGCGGCGCTCCCAGGTCGCTCAACGATGCATTCAGAACGTGCCCTTGAGTGCTCACGTGATCGATTGCAATGTCGCTGCTTCCGCTGTTCTTGTAGGACACACTGGCCAGGGCGACGTTAGGAAAATCGTCGTAGAACTCTTCAGCTAAGCTTTTCTCGAGTGCCGGCACAACGGGCGATTTCCCAGCAACCTCGATCCGCTTCCCGCGTGCTCCCAACCGGCCGGAGGTCGGGCTCACATGCGCGTGCGTAAGGTCGAGCGCGAAGTCACGTATTTCTTTGCCATTACTTACCAGTACGTCGCCTGTGTCCTCGATTCGTGGGTCGTCCAGACCCAAGTCTTTCCCCTTGCTCAGAAGAGAAGCCTGCATGTAGCCGCTCGGAAACAGCCGGAATTCTGCGGCAGAAGTTCGTATCACGATCGGATTTCCAGAGACCACATCGATGCTGCTGGCTGGCTCTGAGATGGCCTTGCCTGTCTCCTGGCGATTGCAGCTCGAGAGTAGAACGCTGGCCACGGCCAGGAGAGAAACGGCTATTGCTTTTTCGGCAGCACCCGCCTTGAGCAACCGACAAATTCGTCTAGTGTAACGTTTCACCGGAGTGGGTCTTCATATACCCAATTCAGGTCAACTGTCAAGCAAAAACACCAGGGTTGTCATCCTAAGCGGAGCGAGTACTTCGCGCAGCGAAGTGCTCGCGCAGTCGAAGGACCCCTTGTCCGAAGGAATAGGCACAGGCGGCTCCAGGAATTCTCTTCGTTATCCTCGTACCGCATCAGGTAGAAAGAAGTCACTGCCCTGCTTCATCGAATGCCCCATGAAGCGAAGCCCCGAGTTCAATACCTTTTTCCTTCGCGAACCTGACCAGCGCCGGCCATGATGCCTCCGGGTGGATTGTATGGGGCGACATGACTTTGTAGCTCGCGAGCAGCACGCCAAACTCGAGTGCACTTTCCAGGGGACGTTCTGTAAGGGTCTTCCTCGGCGGACAATCGCTCACCAGCGGGACGCCTCTCGCCATGGCGGCAAGGATTCCCCCGAGCAGACAATCGCCAGCCCCGGCGGTCGATGCAACCTCCACCTTCGGCGCTGGGCAGTAATTCCAGACATCGCAGGTAGCAGCATAAGCCCCGGCGTTCCCCGCACTCACGACTAGCTGAAGAGAGGGATAGTTTGCAACAAGAAATCGGACACACGCTTCCGCGAAAATTTGCGCGCTGTCTGGACTGAAGGTCATCCCGATGAGCTCGCCTGCCTCGCTCTCGTTCAAAGACAATAAATCCAGCCGCTCGAAGAATCCCATTGCTTTCGCGGCGGCAATCTCCGACGAAACAAATGAGGCCGCCCGGAACGCTCCCGCCTTGCTCGCCAGTTGCAAAAAGTGTCGGCGCACATCGAGCGAAACTTCGGGGAGAGTGAGAGCTATGGTGCTCGACGCTGAAAATCCCTCCTTAACCAAGTCAAGGTCGCCCGCGCTCAACTGCTCTGCCGCCGAATTGTTGGTCGTGATGTTGCCCCCGGTCCCATCGGGATATTGAAAGCACACACTGAATAAGGTCGGCGAATGAGCGATCGTTTGGACGAAGCGCGTGTCCATGCCAGCAGCGGACAATTCGCGGAGCACAAATTGTCCGGCTGCATCGTCCCCTACCTTACCAACTGGAATCACGCGAAACTGCTGGCTCCCGAGCAATTTCGCAACGTAGTGACTGACGATGTGCAGCTTGCAGTAGTCCCTCACATCGAGCAAACTGCCCGGCCGGCTTTCGTTTCGTCCGAGTGTGTGGTTGCCCTCGAGGGAGAACAAAATTCCCGTTCCCAGACCTCCCACTCCTACCAGTTGCTGGTAGGAAGTGTTCTTGCGAGTGGAACCCACTCTACAGAAGCTCCCAGCCGGGATTCTCGCTGATGGGATGGCGCGCGGTCTCCTCAGTCGCAGTGATAATCGCATCCGGATGCCGCTGCAACAGGGTCATCGGATACTCGGGCGTCGGCTCGGAGAACAACGCAACTCGCAGTGCGGTCTGCTTCCACGCGCCCGTGTCACTGTACACGCGCACTTTTTTCGCAGAGAGGCATTCCTTGATTCCCAGAGTAATCGACAT
Source organism: Acidobacteriota bacterium (assembly GCA_003224905.1). Lineage (GTDB taxonomy): Bacteria > Acidobacteriota > Terriglobia > Terriglobales > Acidobacteriaceae > QIAA01. The sequence goes on along the minus strand of QIAA01000051.1, from coordinate 58,440 downwards.
GGGCGGAACAAATTGGTAGGCCCCGCCGAACGTCCGCTGAGCCAGCGCGAGGATAGTGTCGAAATTATTTTCCTGAATCCGTACGCTCGAATTCGCAAGCTCCTCAAGCGAAACGGAACTATAAGGATGTCGCCGTGCCTGGTTGTAAGCAACATGCCCATCCTGTCCCCAACCCCCTATCGTGATGTCAATGGGCGCCGTTTCAATCGCGGCTCGGACCTGCTCCGCGGTCGATGGTAACAACCAGAATCGCTGCGCTTGCGGAACGGCTAGCGCCGGCAAGACCCCACCGTAAAAATGTTCTTCCATGAACGAACGGAAGTTATAAGGATGACGCGCGGGCAGAGGGCGACCCTGCCAGTCCAGGCACTCGTCCATGTGGAAAACAAAGAGACTTCGCAGAGAAACTTTGCGCGCATTTACCAGTTCCGTGAAAGGCGCATACCAGCACTTAGGTCCGCACGGGATGATGGCGCGTGTTGGCCGACTCTGCTTATTGTTCCCTTCGATTTCATCTGCCAGTTCCCGCGCCATCAGCATTCCCATCTCAGCCGAATCACGCACCATGCGGAAGCGCACTCGCAGATCAGCATGGGTTGGAAGGTCCCGAGCCGGCACGCTGCACCAGCGGTAGAGGTTAGCTCTGGACATCACACTCATGCAGTTTGCGGTGTAACGTTACAGCGGTTTATCGTGTCCCACTGATGAACCGCGCAATCAGGAACGTGGTGCTGAGCACGTCGAATCACGAACAATTAGCTTGGGTGAAACTCTCCTGTGTTTTGGTTGGACTTGGCGGTTCTCCGCCCTCGCCCGGATCAATTCTTCCATAATTTCTGCTCCCAGCGATCCTTGCATCTCCAGTTGTTGTTGCACGGTTGTCAATGGAGGGTTGTAGAAGGCGGAGCTCGGGATATCGTCAAACCCCACCACGGAGCAATCCTTCGGCACGTGGCGGCCCGCTCTCGTCATGGCGCGAATCGCGGCGCACGCCGTAAGATCGTCGAAGGCAACCAGCGCGGTAAAATCCGGACCGCGTCGCATAAGCTCTTCGGTCAGCTCGCAGGCTTCCGTATAGGTTGAGTTGCGGCCTTTGATTTCGAGGATGAGCCGGGGATCGAGCTTGAGCGCTACTTCTCTGGCAAAATCCTCGAGTCCTTGCCAGCGTTGTATGCTATCCACAAGAATCGACGGTCCTCTGATGAAAGCAATTCGGCTGTGTCCGAGATTATAAAGGTGTTGCAATGCCTGCCGCGTACCGGCTGCATTGTCCACAACTACGGAGCTTACAGGCACGTTGGCCAGCTCGCGGCCGATCACAACCGCCGGAACGTCGCGATGCGCGAAGTCGGACAGCAGCTTGTTGTCCAGGTAGAGTGGATTCGCAATTGCGATAATTCCCTCCACCCGGCGATCCATTAGCATGTCCAGGCAAGGCTGAAATTGCGAACGGTCATCCTGCAGATCGGTGACAATCGGAAACAGACCGATGGGACGAAGATGATTTTGAATGCCTCGCCAGATTTGCGTGCAATAAGGATCGGTAAGATCGAAAACCACCACCCCCACGCTGTGAGTTCGTTTGCTGCGAAGCGAGCGGGCCTGCAGGTTCGGCCGATAGCCCAGGCGCCGCGCAACTTTCCAGACACGAGTGCGGGTCCGCCCGGAGATGCGGGCAGCGCCACGGCCGTCGTTTAGCACCATCGATACCGTAGTGATGGAGAAACCGCTCTTTCCTGCAACATCGCGAATGGTTACCATTTCAGGGTCTCTGCTGCATCCCGAGAAACTCGGCAATCATGACTTATCGCGCAGCATTGTTCAAGGGAATAGTTGACAGACGAGAATTCAGCATCTACATTTTCCCGCTGGTGTATCGTTTTACTCTCTCAAAGTGAGCCACGACGGAAAACACATTCGCCTTCGCCGCATCTTGCAGCCCGAACGGGGCACGCTGGTCGTGGCCTTCGATCACGGACTCGTCCTGGGCTCGATTCCGGGCACGGAGAATGCCACGCGCCAGATCAGCCGCTTCATCGAGGGCAAGGCGGACGCGCTTCTTCTTAACCTCGGGATGTTTGGACAACTGGCGAAGACCTCGACGGCAGAAAACCTGCCAGCCCTGATCGCCCGCCTCGACTGGACCACGGCAATGGGCACCGCCAGCCAGCTTCCGCCAGACGCCTTTCGCAGCTGCCTCGTCGCGCAGCCGGAAGAGGCTCTCCGCGCCGGAGCAGATGCAGTCATCACATTCCTGGTGATCGGGAGCGGCGATGCGGAATTTGAACGAAGCGAAATCGAACGCGTTGCCGGCGTCTCGCGCGAGTGTGAGCGGCTCGGCTTGCCACTGATCGTTGAATCTGTAGCTCGCGGGCCAGCAGTACAGAACGCGCGTGATCCTTACTGGTTGAAACTGCACACCCGTATTGCCGCCGAGCTTGGCGCCGACCTCATCAAGACAGAGTATTCTGGCGATCCTCAAACCATGCGCGCCGTAGTCGAAGCATGCGCAATTCCGATCCTGGTGCTGGGAGGAAGCCGCACGGGTTCGGACGAAGCGATTTGTGAACTCGTACGCAGCATCATGCAATCCGGCGCCGCCGGCGTCTTCTTCGGCAGAAACGTGTTTCAAGCGGAGAACATTCCTGCGCTCATGCAGCGCGTCCACCTTGAACTCAGATCAAGCAAGCCGATGCTAAGGAATTGCACATGAGCTTGTTGGCCGTAGACATGGGTTCGAGCAGTTGCAAGGCAATCGCATTTTCGCCCGACGGTCGCATGCTGGCAGAGCGGCGGCAATCTTACTCACCCGATATTCCCCGTCCTTCCTGGGCCGAAATGCCTGCGGAGAAATTCTGGCAAGCCTTTCAAAGCGTCACCCGGCAGATTACGAGCACCATCGCCGATCCAATTGAAGCGCTCTGCATCAGCTCTCATGCAGAGACTTTCGTAGCGGTAAATCAGAATCGGGCACCGCTGTCGCCTGCCATTCTGAATATCGATAACCGCGCCGTAGTCGAGGCGAATTGGATGGCAGAGACCATTGGACTGAGGCGTGTGTTTGAAATTACCGGTTTGTCCGCGCACCCCATGTATCCCATCCCGAAGATGCTGTGGATGCGGCAGCATCAGAAAGAAATTTTCTGCTCGGCAGCACAATTTTTGGGAGTCACGGATTATCTTCTAACCCGGCTGGGTCTGCCGCCTCACATTGATTATTCTCACGCCTCGCGGTTCCTGGCTTTCGATGTCCGCCGCCGTTGTTGGTCGGAAGAAATTCTCGGAGTCTGTCACTTAACTCCTGACCGGTTCGCCACGCCTGTACCGGCTGGCACGGTGATTGGACGGCTGTCTGCCGAAGTTTCAAGCCACCTGGGTTTAAAGAGTGGAACATCAGTTGTGGTGGGCGGTCATGACCAGCCTTGTGCCGCCTTAGGCATGGGAGTCACCGATGCGGGCCGCGTCTCTGCTTCCCTTGGGACGTACGAGTGTTTGCTGGCGTCCTCCGATACGCCCTCGATTCATGATGCAGCCCTCGCAGCGAATTTGAACACTTACTGTCACGTGGTACCAGACCGCTACGTGACCCTCGCCTACTTTCCTTCGGGCATCATGCTGGATTGGTTCCTGCAACTCCTGTACGGAAACGCTGATTGCTCGATCGCCAACGCCTGTGCTGAATTAGAAGCACGGGCGCCCACCGGGCCCACGGGGCTGTGCATTGCCCCGCATTTACTGGGCACCTGCAATCCCGATTTCAACCCGCACGCCACCGGTGTGATCGCGGGCCTTCGTCCCGCGACCAGCGCAGCAGATATATACAAAGGAATTCTGGAAGGAATCGCCTGCGAACTGGGCAACATGACTGAACTTCTGCGCCGAGCGTCGGGATCGTTCAGCGATCTGTATATCACCGGCGGCGGATGCCGCTCCGCTCTGGGGCTTCGGCTGCGCGCTGCACTTACAAAATGCCGCCTGCACCGGATGCGCTGTCCGGAAGCAGTTTGTCTGGGAACCGCAATCCTGGCGGGCGTCGGAGCGGGAACCTACAGCGGGTTTTCTGAAGCCATCGCGCAACTGGCGCACGTGGCCGATACGATCGAGCCCGATCCAAGCGTCGCGGAAAGCTATCGGGCGCAGCGTCAACAATATCAGCTGTTGTATTCCAGCCTGGCCAAAATGCGGGAGGTCCAGGCCGCCACAGCTTCCTGAGGAGAGCTTCGTGATCCAACCGACAGTTGGCTTCATTGTCTATGGCGTTCACAAGGATGGGCTCAAAGACCCGATGGGCACGCCTTTCATCGACGAATCAATCGTCGCGGGTTCCGAGAAAGCTCTAACGCAGGCGGGACTGAAGGTCGTCCGGCATCCGTTGATTATCGCCTCAAAAGAAGAAGCGATCGCGGCGCTGCGGAAGATGAAAAACGATCCGCAGATCGATGCGGTTGTGCTCTTTTCCGGCACCTGGGTGTGGGCCGCGCACTTGGTCGGCGCCATCCGCGACTACGCCGCCACCGGCAAAGCAGTCTTGCTTTGGACGCATCCCGGGTCGCAGGGATGGCGCCCAGTTGGCGGGTTGGTGATGCACGGCGGCCTGCTGGAAATCGGAGTTCCGCACAAGTTCGTTTACGGTGCTGCAGATGACGCGGCCACGCTGGAAAAGATCACCAGCTACGCCCGCGCCGCACACATGAAAAATTGGCTTAATCTCTCTACCATCGGGGCTTTCGGCGGACGAGGCATGGGCCAGACCTGCGGCGTGGCCGATCCCTCGCAGTGGATGCGCATGTTTGGCGTCGATATCGACTCCCGCGACACCACCGAGCTGATTCGCACCGCAGAGTCTGTATCGAAAGAGAAGCTGGAAGCACTCGCGCCGCGCTTGCAAAAACTGTTCGGTAAGGCTCCAGACCCTGCCCTCGTCAACGAACGCTCGCTCCGGCTTTATCTTGCGCTCAAAGAAATTGTTACTCAGGAGAAGTTCGACTTCTATACGATTCAATCCTTCCCCGGCCTGGGCGATGATTACGCTGCCACGTGCTTCGCGCAAAGCATGATGCTCGAAGACGGCCACGGCACATCCACCCTGGGCGACTTCAATACTGTTCTGACCGTCCTGCTCCTTACTAAGCTGAGCCAGGAGCCTGTATATTACGGAGACCTGCAGCACATTGACGTCGCCAGAAAAGAAATCAAGATCATCGGCGATGGCGCGTGTCCCCCGTCACTTGCCGGAAAATTAGGCCCTGCAGGTTTCGCCGAGCACGGCATTCCGACCGAAGGTGAAGCTGGCGGGCTCTCAGTAAAGCTCATCTGCAAGGTGGGCGAGGGCGTCCTGGCTCGGCTGGGACGAGTGAACGGAGAATTTCAGATGGTGGTTACGCGCGCTACCGTCTTCGAGCCTCCGGCGGATCAGATCGAACGACGTCTAAACGAATGCGGCATACCTTTCTGGCCGCACGGTTTTGTACGGGTGCATTGCGACATCGAAAAAATGCTGCAACACTGGACGAATGAGTATGCTTGCCTTGGATATGGCTCTCACCTTTATCCCGCATTGGCCGACTTCTGCGAGATAACCGGTATCCAACCGATTCTGCTGTGAAGGAGGGAGGCGCAGAATGAAATACCGCAATCACGTTTTCATCGTCGCGTTTTTGACGTTCGCTGCCTGGATCATTTCAAGGCCGCTGCTCGCGGGTCAAGCTGCTAATGAAACCAGCTCCGAACAAGCCCTGAACTCCCTTGCCGCACTGCAGCCCATAGACGTGCACGTTCACATATTCAAGAGCGATCCCTCCTTTCAAAATTTTTTTGAAGCGACCCACCTGAAGCTGATGAACATTCTGGTGATGGATGACACGCTCCCCTACCGAAAAGCACTACAGCCGCAAATAACGGACGCACTGAACCTGGTGCACTCCAGCCACGGTCACATTCTCCTGTGCACGACCTTCGATCCGTACAAGTTCAATGACGCTTCCTTTCCCACTGAAGCCATCAAGCAAATAGATGAAAACTTTGCCCAAGGCGCGGTGGCGGTAAAGATCTGGAAGAACATCGGCATGGAGATCAAGGACCGCAACGGCAAGTTCATCCTGCCGGATGATCCGAAATTTACGCCGATCTACCAGGAGATCGCCAAACGCGGAAAGACTTTGATGTCGCACGTGGCCGAGCCTGACGTGGCATGGGGACCAGCCGATCCCTCCGATCCTTCATGGTCTTACTATCAGGAGCATCCGCAATGGTATGTCGCCGGAAAGACCGGTTTCCCGGCAAAGAAAACCATTCTCGAAGCGCGCGATCACATACTGGCCAGCAATCCCAAACTCCTCATGGTGGGAGTGCACTTAGGCAGCATGGAAAAGGACCTCGACGGCATCGCCAGCCGCCTCGACAAGTATCCGAACTTTGCCGTAGATACTGGCGCCCGCATGGAGTACCTGATGTTGACGCCAACGGAAAAAGTCCGCGCCTTTCTAACCAGGTATCAGGATCGCGTGCTGTATGGCACTGACCTCGATCTGGTCGCGGATGCGAACGCTCAGGAATCGCTGAAGGAGTGGCAGAAAACGTACATCCGCGACTGGCGGTTTATGGCAACAGACGAAACCCTCGATCTGAATGGCAGGAGTGTGCACGGGCTGAAATTACCGGAAACCGTGCTGCGCAAAATCTATCGCACCAATGCCCTTCACTGGATTCCTGGAGTGCATTGATCATTTGTGCGGTTTGCTTTTTTGCGGTTCCAGTAACGCTGCCCCAGGAGGAGAATGCCGCAAATCGAGGTGTGCGTTGTTGGCGAGATCAATCTTGATTTGATTCTTTACGGCCTGCCAGAACCACTGGTACTGGATCGTGAGTTGCTGGCAAGCAATCTCGCGCTCACGCTGGGCAGTTCGTCCGCCATTTTGGCGCACAACTTGTCTGTGCTTGGTACCGGGGTCGGCTTCATTTCCAAAGTTGGGCCGGACCAGTTAGGAAACATAGCACTGGAGCGGCTTTCTGCGGCAGGCGTTGACGTCACTCACGTGAAGCACGCGGCTTTTGGGACTGCCACCGGACTTACCGTGATTCTGCCGCAACCTCAGCATCGTTACATTCTCACCTATCCCGGCACTATGTTTGAGATGCAGTACTCGGATATCGACATGGAGTATTTGCTCTCGGCGCGGCACCTGCATCTTTCGTCGTTCTTCCTTCACAAGGCGCTGCGGCCGAGCATTACCGATCTTTTTCGCCAAGCAAAAAAAGCGGGGCTCTCGACGTCGCTCGACACGAACGACGATCCCGAAGACAAATGGGAAGCCGATGTGCTGGAGGTCCTGAAATACGTTGACGTCTTCCTTCCAAACGAGGCCGAAGCCAGAAAGATCACGCGAACGGAAGATCTTTCCAAGGCGATTGATCAGTTGGCAGCATTGGCCAAGGTAGTGGTTGTAAAGCGCGGTTCGGCGCCTGCTATCTGCCGTTCGGACCAGCAAGAGTGGAATTTGGCGCCACCCCGCGTCAGCCCGGTTGATTACGTCGGGGCAGGGGACACCTTCGGTGCCGGCTTCCTGCACAAATACTTACAAGGTGCAAGACTTGAGGACTGTCTGGCGTACGCCAACATTGCCGGCGCGTATTCGACTACAAAAGAAGGTGGCACAGAGGCTTTTCTCGATCGCGCCGCGTTAACTGTTTTTATCCAGCAGCACTGCTCTGAAGATCATGGTTAGCTTTCTCTCCATTATTGCATTGGGTTTTTTTCTCGGGATGCGCCACGCCACCGATCCCGATCATGTCATAGCTGTCACCACGATCATCAGTCGCCAACGCAATATCACGCGCGCAGCTCTGGTCGGAGCTTTTTGGGGAATCGGTCACACAGTCACGATCTTCGTCGTTGGCGCGCTCATCATCCTCTTCGATTTGGTCATTCCTCCTCGCTTCGGCCTGAGCATGGAGCTATCAGTGGGATTGATGCTGATCATTCTGGGCCTCATGAACGTGATGAGTTTTTTGCGTTCCATGCCCAAGTCCGCCTCGCACGCCGAGCAAACTTCCGGAGTCATGCATTGCCATTTTCACAGCCATGGCGACTATGTTCATTCCCATTCTCACGGGCATGAACCGGAGCACCATCCTCACCCTGCGGAACAAACACCTGTGGCTTGGCTGGATAACGTGCTGGGAAGAATGGCCGTCTACCAGCATCTTCGTCCGCTGGTCATCGGCGTTGTTCACGGATTGGCGGGTTCAGCGGCTATCGCCCTGCTCGTACTGGCGACAATCCGCGATTCTCGTTGGGCGATCGCTTATTTGCTGGTCTTCGGGATTGGAACCATCGCCGGCATGATGCTTATCACCATGAGTATCGCCTCGACTTTCCGGCTGTTCGGCAGCAGCCAGGTATTCTTTCGACGGCTGGGATTAGCCTCCGGCCTGCTCAGCCTCGGTTTCGGGCTGATGCTGGCATACGGGATTTGCATCCGTAGTGGTTTTCTAACCAGCGCGCCGCAGTGGATGCCAAGATAGTTCTACGACGTACGAGTCCATCAGAAGGTTTTGCGTTACACCGTTGGATCCTTCAGCTTCGAGTGTTACCCCCGTAATTCGCCTGAGCCAAACTTTCCACTTAGGATGATCCTCAGCACAGCGCTGCCAGTTCGGAGGCAGTGTTTCGGGTGACACTTATGGCTACCGCAGCTACGACATATGGCGAGCGCCGCTTCGGGGCGGCGTATTCGGTCCGGATTCTTGTGACCTTGGGAGTGCTTGGCCTGATTGTGGGACTCTGGGCTGGGGAGCAAGACCCGCGTACTTCATCTCATCCGGAGCTGGTGTGGATTTCTGTCGGTTTGGTGGCCGCAGTTGTGGCCTTGTGGATTGTCCTGAGTAAAACCGTTCTTACCATCAGCGATTCGGGCGTGCGCCGCGAGTCAGTTCTGGGACAACAGGAAATGGCTTGGAGCCAGATCGTGGAGACACGCTATCGCGTCGTTCCGATCAGCACCTACTCACACTTCGGACTCATCGGAGCCCTGCTGGCCATGTCGAGCAAGTCGCGCCGGGCGCTGTTCACACTCGAACTGATCAGCAACGATGGCAAGAAGCTGAAGATCACGTCCACTTTCCGAAACGCCGATGAAGCGATTGGGATTATTCTTGCCCGGATTCTGCCCCCGATGGTAGAGAGCGTGAAAGCAAGGCTGCGCCGGGGCGAGACTGTGGACTTCGCAGGTATCAGCCTCTCCGCGACGGCAGTCATCTGGAAGAACACTTCCATACCGGTATCAGAGATCAGCAAGGCCGAACTGGCTGGCATTTATTTGAAAGTCAAGCGGCAAGGAAAATGGCTGGCCGCTATTAACGTCAAGTCGGACAAAGTGCCGAACGTACTCGTATTCCTTGAGGTCTTGGAATCAGTAGCACCCCAGGTCAAGTCAACCGGAATCGATCCCCTCGCGCGTGTGCGGCTATAGGCGAAACTTGCTTCTTTACGCGCGCTTGTGAACACCCTTCTTGAAATTCTCGAGCATGTGATCACAGGTGCGCATCGTAAATGCGACGATCGGCATCGTCGTAGTTTTATCCGTGCAACTCGGAAAAATGCTGGCATCGCAGATGTAGAGATTCGGAACGTCGTGAGTTTGCGCCCCCTTGTTGGTGACATACCTCTTGGGATCGTTCCCGAACCTGCAGACGCCAGTCTCGTGCAGACTGGTTCCCGGACGGTTGGGCTCGCCGTCTGCGCCCCACATCTCCGCACCCATGGCTTTGAACAGATCAATCATTACTTGCTTTGAATGTTCCCACATCAACAGTTCGTTCTGGCCCCACTGGAAGTGAAAGCGAAGTTGCGGAATTCCGAATATGTCTTTCTTTTCCGGATCAATATCGATGTAGTTGGTAGGGCTGGGTAGGGTCGGAGCCTGGATTAACGCGCCAATCGGCGTTGGATAGTATCGCTTGATTTCGCGCTTAAAGTTCTTTCCGAAACCTTCGATCTGTCCGTAATACCACGGAAACTCTCCACAGCCACCGCCGATGTACAGCGAGTAGCCCCGAATGAATTTCTCTTCGCGTGGATTTTTCAAATTCTGCCAGCGCGGCGTCCAGGCCACCGTGGAATCGGCAATATTGTCAGGAGTTGCAGGCTGACCCAGCAGCCGTGGCAAGTAACCGTACCCAGGGTTGCCGTACAGGTGCTCGCACAAATTTCGGCCGAGCTGGCCGCTGGAATTGGCGATCCCGGTCGGCCAATGGCGTGACTTCGAATTCAACATAATATGCGCGGTCTCGACACATGACGCCGCCAGCACGACCACCTTGGCATACACTTCCACCTCTTTCTTGGTGGCGCGGTCAACGTATGCCACACCCTTTGCCATTCCGTTTTCGTCCACGATCACGCCGCGTACCAGAGCGTTGGTGAGAAGCGTCAGGTTCTTGGTAAGTTCGGCCTCCGGTATCGTGAACCACGTGGGAGAGAAGAACGCCCCGACCTCACAGCCCCGGCTGCAGTTTCCGCAGTAATGACATGCTGGATGGCCGTTATGCGCGATCGTCAGTTGAGCACACCGGTCCGGCAGATACGGTACGCCGATCTTTTCGCCCGCCTTTTGGATAATGTAATCGATACACCGCCACGGCATTGGCGGCAGATACTCGCCATCCGGATTGCTGGGCCGATTCTGAACCGTGCTGGCCACCCCCATATAGCGCTCGGCTTTCGAAAACCACGGCGCAATTTCCGCATAGTCTACCGGCCAGTTTTCGCCAAACCCGTCGAGGTCCGCTGCCTTGAAATCGATATCCCCGAAGCGCGCCGAAGAGCGCCCCCAAAAATTGGCCTTGCCGCCGGTTGCTTTGCACCGCTTCCAGTACCAGTCGGTACCTGGCGCGTTTGTGTACGCCACATCGTGCTCGAAGAGGTCTCTGCCTTCGCTGTACTCGGACTTCGCTGTACTCGGACTCCTCCACCGAGTACGGCTCCTGGTGTGCCTTGCCCTGGAGCCGCAAGGGGTCGCCGTATCCCCGATATTTCAAGTCGTAAACCTGCCGGTGTCGGCGATAATCCTCCGCCGGGTTAGTGCGCGGCCCCGAATTGATCGCGCACACCTGCAGGCCCGCTTCGCACAGCAATTTCATGGCAGTGCCGCCGCCGGCCCCCGTTCCCACCACAATCGCGTCGTAGACTTTCATCGCCAAGGGACAATCCTCCTAAGTTCACCTCGCCAGCCATCGAACTGAATCAGCTCACCGGTTCACGAAGATTTGCGTGTTCCGGATCGTCAGGATGAGTACAACCCGGCATCTTCGGCCACACTGTCCGGAGTCCGGGATAACCAAGGCTTTCTAAACCAATCTTGGTTGTGTAGTAACCGACCACGGTGTACTCCCGCATCAATTGGAAGAATGCGCGACCACTTTCCGTCGTCGGTTTGAATTTCGCTTTGTAAGCAAGTTCCTCCAGCAAGCCGTTCTGCTGATCGGGGGTGCAGTCCATGAAGCTCCGCCCGAACTCCGAATTGCAGCGAGCGTTCATCCAATCCAGTCCTGCAATGAATCGGTTCTGAGCTCCATTGCCCATTTCGATTGCGTCTTCGGTCGAGCGAATATCATGCGATGCGCTCACTGGAACTCGATTCGCCACCATGAAATCGATGAACTCGGCGACCCCCGCCTGTTTGGCTCCAGGTGTGCCATCTTCCGGAATGATCATCTCCGCGATGTGCTCGAGCATCGCGTAATGCTGCGGAGAGAAAAATAGAGGCTTGTACGGACCGGTGCTCTGTGAGGCTGTCGTGGTTTCCGAGTGACCTTGAGGGCAGGCAAAAACCCATTTACTGAATCCAGGAAACGTCCCCGCGATAGCGGCCATGCCGATGTAACGAAGAATGTCACGACGCTCAGTGCCTTGTCCGCCCATGCGACTCCTGCAATGAAATGGTTTTGATAACTGCTTTGTTCAGCCACGGTTTCTAGCATCACGCGGAATACAGTGTCAAGTGACGCGCTGCTCACTTGCTAAACAAGTTTGACGCTCAATGTCTCTCGTGGTACTGATTCAGGAATCTTATTGTCCACGGATGCCAAGGACCAAATGAGAATGCGACTGGGATTATACGCACTGGCGGTCGGCTTTCTCTTAGTGCTCACCCACTCCCTCTCTGCCCAGACTTCGCGCCGTCCTCTGTTCAACGGAAAGGATCTGGACGGATGGCAACAAGTCGGTCCAGGTTCGTTTGTCGTCAAAGACGGCATGATGAAAACTGAGGGCGGCATGGGCATGCTTTGGTACGCGCGGCAAAAAATCGGACGAGCAACAATTCGAGTTGTATTCAAACTCACCGCGAAAGAATCGGATTCTGGAGTCTTCATCCGCATACCCGAAAAACCTACCGAGCCGTGGATGCCAATCAACCGCGGTTACGAGGTTGAAATTGGCGATTGGCCCGACGACTACTCCTGTACAGGCGTGCTCTACACATTCACGAAAGCACTAGCGCGCCCGATCAAACCCATCGGGGAATGGAACACCATGGATATTACGATTGATGGCCCGCGTACGATCGTGTACCTCAACGCGATAAAAGTCACAGATTTCACTGAGGGACAGCCCGTGCCGGCAAAACCCCCAGGCTCTCATGATCCTGACAGAGGCCCCCGGCCGGACTCGGGCTACATCGGCCTGCAGAATCACCAGGGATCAGAGGTTTACTTCAGGGAAGTATCCGTAATTCCCCTCACAAAGTAGTCCCAACCTGCACGCTTAGGCATTCGGCCGTTCAAGCCAGGCACGAACGTGTTCTTGATACAATCACGCGAGTTGTACTCATAGATCGCGTAACAAGGGGCAGCGTGACCGCACCGACCCATTTCCTGCAAGACATAATGCGGCAACCGGCAGAGATGCAACGGACCATCGACTATCTCACTGGTGCGGGACAAGAGGCTCTTGCCAAAGCCGCTGCGCTAATCCGGTCGGCTCGCAACGTTGTCATTACCGGTATCGGAGCCAGCCTGAACGCTGCCATGGGCGCCGTGTCGCTCTTGCACCAGGCAGGCCACACCGCTCACATAGAAGAAGCCGCCGAATTGCTGCACTTCACAACCGTTCCACGTGGATCGGTTATCGTCGCCATCTCGCGAACTGGGCGCAGCATTGAGATCGTCCAACTCCTTGCCAAGGCAGAAGCCAGCGGTGCGACCGTGATCGGCATAACCAATTCCCCCGACAGTCCGCTGGCGAGTGAATCGGCTGTGGCCATCGTTGTGCCAGCGATGCTGGACTATGCGATTTCCGTAAACACCTTCTCCACGCTCCTAGTCGCCGCAGGTGCGCTGGCTAGCTCGGCTACGACAGGCTTCCCGTCTGTTGTCCCCGCGTTGGTCAACTCTGTGCGTGAAGCTGGACGCCGTCTGGAATTCTGGCAAGCGCAACTGGAAGAGTCCGCCTGGCTCATGACTGAGGCACCGTACTATTTCCTTGCACGCGCCGGCAGTGTGGCAACCTGCCATGAAGCGCGTCTCTTGTGGGAAGAAGGTGTGAAAATGCCCGCGACCGCAATGAGCACGAGCAGCTTTCGCCATGGACCACAGGAGATTGTCAAGCAGGGAATGCGGTTTGGCATGTGGATAGATCAATCTCAGATGCGCGCCCAGGATTTGGCCGTGGCCCATGATCTCCGGGAACTGGGGGCATCAGTTATGCTCATCGGTGAAAACCTCCCGCAGGATGCGGCCGACCTCGTCTGCCAGCTCCCCACTTCGCCGCCACGCTGGCAGTTTGTGATCGATGTTCTTCCTGTTCAGCTTGCGGCCGAACGCCTGTCGCGGCTGGCTGGAGTAGATTGCGACTCGTTCCGGATCTGCTCTTATGTAGTCGAAGACGAGCACGGCCTGCTCCGCAAGAAAGCCGAGGTCTCCCAGAATGCAGACTGAGCCTCGGAGATTTCCAGTCTGGCTTTGGTACGCGTTGCTGTGCGTTTTCTGGTGGGGTCTGTGGGGATTCTTTTCCAAGATTGGATCGGTTTCGGCGAATCCCTTACAGCTGCAAATACTATTCACCTTCGGTATGCTGCCCGTGGCTTTTGGCATGCTCTTGCAGATGAGGGGTAGGCTGGACCGCAACCCTGGCGGTGCTGCATTCGGCATATTGAGCGGCTTTTTCACCGGGCTGGGAGCTCTGGGGTATTTCGCGGCTCTGCGTCAACAGGACGCTTCGGTCGTCACTCCGGTCACCGGGCTCTTTCCCTTGCTCACTGTGGTGCTGGCATTCATTGTATTGCGCGAGCGTTTGAACAAGGTGCAGATGGGCGGCATAGTTCTGGCCCTGGCGTCGATCGTAATTCTTTCGATTTGAGGAACCCCCAATTCACTGGCTGGCAAACGCGGGCTTCGCAATTGCGCTGTGGGGAGTTTGCGGATTGTTCATGAAGCTGGGCACCAATCGTATCTCGGCCCGCTCCATGGTCATCTGGGTGACTATCGGCTTCGTTGTCCTCGTCCCTTTCATGTGCAGGATGACAACTCTCGCTGGCTTGAGCGCCGGCGCGATTTCCGCCGGACTGATCGCCGGAATGGTGAACGGGCTGGGGAACTGGGCAATTTTCGCTTCCCTCGAAAAAGGCGCAAAGGCGAGCGTGGCAATTCCGCTCACAGCCTTGTATCCATTGTGTACCGTCATTCTGGCCACGGTATTCCTCCGAGAACGCCCTTCATCTCTGCAATGGCTGGGAATTGCACTGGCGCTGGCAGGCGGCGCCATGTTGTCCTATGAGCCACCAGCTGCCCCGGCACTCGAGGAGCGCCCTCAGTGCGCCCAGTAAAGGTAGGAATCATCGGTGCCGGCAATGTGCTCTGGGCATATCTTCAGGCTCTCGACCGCTTAATCCCTCGCGGTATCGCGCAGCTCGGACCAGTCTGCGCGCGTCGGCGGGAAAATTGGCCTCATCTTCAAACTCGCCGTCCCGGAATCGAATTGGTTGCAGACCCGCTCCAGGTCTTACAGGCGGACGTGGATGTCGCTCTCATCATCACTCCTCCGGAGAGCCATTCCGAGCTGGTGCGAACCTCTCTCGAGCACGGAAAGCACGTAGTAGTGGAGAAGCCGGCTGCATCCACTCGTTGCGAAGCCCAGCAACTTGCCCAGCTCGCGCACAAGCGCAATCTGCACTTGATGTGCGCCCCTTTCGTGCAGCTTGCCCCGACCTTTCGAGCTTTATGGAGTCGGATGCGAGACAGCGCAATCGGCAGAGTGCACTCCGCTCGTGCCCTCTACGGCAACGCAGGCTCTACCTGGGCCCGTTGGTATCACGATGGTAGCGTCGGCCCCTTGGCCGAAGTCGGAATTTACAATCTCAAAAGCCTGACTGCGGTTCTTGGCCCCGTGGTTGAGGTCCAGGCCGCGGAGGCACGCGCCATGGACCGCAGGGAGATTAACGGTGAAACGATTGGAGCGGCAGGTACAGACGTCTCGCACGTGCTGCTAAGACACGAAGACGACACGTTGTCGTCGCTGATTTCCAGTCACTGTATTCAGCGCTATCGCCGTCCAGCCCTCGAGTTCTACGGCACCGAAGGCACCGCCAACCTGCTTGGCGATGATTGGGACCCCCGAGGTTTCGAGATCTGGCGAAATAGCGCCGGTTGCTGGGAAGAGTTCGAGCCGATCGACCCCACTTGGTTGTGGGCCGACGGCCTCGCCGAGATGGTGCATGCATTGCAGGAGAATAGGCCGCCTCTTCATAACCTCGACCACGATCTCCATCTGCTCGAGGTCATAGAAACCAGCATCAGGGCGGCGAAGGAGAAGCGAGCCATCGCCGTTGAATCACGCTTTGAGCCGCTTGATCTCCGGCTTGAGGAGCGGCAGGATCGTCATCATCTCCACGACCACACCCGTCCTGCCGATGAGCAGTGAGCCGAAAATGAGCGCTAAACAGCAACTCGCGGCGATCGGTTTGGACATCGGCGGAACCAAGATCGCCGCCGGCGTAGTGTTGTGGTCCTCCGGCGAGATCCTCAATAGAAGGGTAATTCCAACAAATCCCACTCGCGGCGGTGAGCCGGTTTTAAGTGACACTCTGGATCTTTCCAAACAACTATACGATTGGGCACAGCTGGAAGGAATTCAAGTCGCCGGCATCGGCGCCGGCGTTCCAGAATTCGTGGACACCGAGGGCAACGTTACCAGTAGTTGCACGATTCACTGGCGCGATGTCCCCGTGCAACAGAGATTATCCGAGATCGCCCCCACAGTAGTCGAATCGGACGTTCGCGCCGCTGCCCTGGCTGAGGCCACTTTCGGCGCAGGCAAACAGTCTCATCTCTTCGTGTATGTCACCGTTGGAACCGGCATCAGTTACTGCCTGGTGCAGGATGGGCATCCGTTCACAGGCGCGAACGGCAATGCTATTACTCTGGCGAGCAGTCCGCTGAGCACCGTATGTACTCATTGTGGAGCCAAGTTGCATCCCGTGCTCGAAGAGTTCGCCTCCGGCCCTGCGATTGCGAAGCGCTTCGCACAAGCAGTCGGCAAAGTAAGCGAAAACGGAGACTCCACTGAGGGAGGCGCGGAGAGAGTCTTCGCCGCCGCATCGAACGGAAGCAAGCTGGCTGCGGAAATCCTGACGTCTGCCGGCGAGGCGCTGGGCGTCAGCGTTGCGTTTCTCGTCAACGTGCTAGACCCCGAAATAATCATTGTCGGTGGCGGTTTGGGTATGGCCGGCGGTCTGTACTGGGATACATTCCAACGAAGTTGCCGCGAACACATTTTTGCCGATAACAGCCGCCAGGTACCGATCGTCTCTGCGAAGTTGGGCATCGACGCCGGCATTGTAGGAGCGGCGGCCGCGGTATTCGCGAAACAGCAAACTCAAAAAACACACTTTGCTCATGAAAAAAACTGAAAACATACTGGACTGGATCAAAAAACACGAAATTGTGCTGGGGGACGGCGGCTACTTGATAGAACTCGAGCGCCGCGGCTGGGTCGACAGCGGCTCCGGTCGCGAAAAGGTTGGCACGGGGAAGGGAACTGGCCAATTCACCCCCGAAGTAGCAATCGAACATCCCGATGCCTTGCGCGAACTACATCGCGAGTTTCTCAATGCCGGCTCGCAGGTGTTGCAGGCCCTCACTTTCTTCGGCACGCGAGAAAAATTGAACCGCGCTGGCTACGGCGGACAAACCGAAGCCATCAATGCGGCCGCCGTCCGTATCGCCCGCGAGATCGCCGGAACCAGCGCGTTAGTCGCCGGCTCGGTCTCGCGGACCCAGCTTTTCGAACGCGAAGGCCCTTCATCTGCAGACCACGTGCGTGATCTGCTCACCGAACAGATTCGTCTGCTGGCTGACGCCGGCGTGGACTTCCTCATCCTGGAAACTTTCTTTCATCTCCAGGAAATGTTGATCGCCATCGAGTGCGCCCGGGCCAGCGGTTTGCCGATTGTAGCCACCATGACTTTCCGCCCGAAATTGACTGAGTGTTCGGACGGACACTCCCCCGCCGATTGCGCGCGAGCCATGGTGGATGCCGGCGCGCACGTCGTAGGAGCAAATTGCGAACAGGAACCCGAACGCATTCTGGCAATCACGCGAGAGATGCGGCACGTTGTCAACGTTCCCATCGCCGCACAGCCCGCGACATTCCGAACCACTGATGAGACTCCTTGCTTCACTCGTTTGCCGGAATTTCCGGACGGGTTGGAATCCATCCAGTTGTTCCGGAGCGCATTCGAAAAATTCGCGGCCAGCGCGAAATCGGAGGGCATTCAGTATTTGGGCGGATGCTGCGGATGCAATGCAGCATACATACATGCGTTGTCACAGGGCCTGGGCGTCTCCAGGACCCTGTGACATGAAAATGGCCTCTCTAACCAGCAAGCCGAAGCTGCGCTTTCCGTTTCTCGACCTGGCGGCACAGTTCGCAAACATCCGAGAGGAAGTAATGGACGCTGTTTCCCGTGTGCTGCAGGCCCAGCAGTTCATCCTCGGTCCTGAAGTGGAGAAATTCGAAACCGACGTATCCACTTATGTTGGTTCCACGGACGCTGTAGCCTGCGCTTCAGGATCAGACGCCTTGCTGCTCGCTCTCATGGTGCACGGCCTGCAAGCTGGCGATGAGGTGATCACCACTCCTTTCACCTTTATTGCCACAGCTGCCGTCCCTGCACACTTGGGAGTCCGGCCAGTGTTCGTTGATATCAAGGCCGATACTTACAACATCGACGTCGAGCAAATTGAAGCGGCTGTCTCGCCCCGAACACGCGCCATTATTCCGGTTCATTTGTTTGGCTTGCCGGCGGATATGAAACCCCTTATTGAGCTTGCAGCCAGGCGCGATCTTAAAGTGATCGAAGATGCCGCCCAGGCAATTGGGGCGGAGTACGCGAAGCAAAAAGTGGGGACTTTTGGCTCAATCGGATGCTTCAGCTTTTTTCCCTCCAAGAACCTGGGGTGTGCAGGGGATGGCGGACTGGTGACGACCAATGATGCTGGCATTGCCGCAGTGCTGCGCCGCTTGCGGAACCACGGCAGCACACAAAAATATTATTACGAGAGACTCGGAGTAAACAGCCGGCTGGACGCGCTTCAAGCGGCAATCTTGAGAGTTAAGCTGAAATACCTGCCGCAGTGGACCGCGGCACGCCGCCACAATGCGGAATACTACCGCGCGCTTATCGCGCAACACGGATTACAATCATACATTAGTCCTCCAAGCGAACCAGCCAATTGCACCCACGTCTATAATCAGTTCACCATACGTGCCCGAACGCGCGATGAACTGCGGGCCTTCTTAACCGAGGAGGGGATTCCGACGGAAGTCTATTATCCGTCTCCCTTGCATCTGCAAGCAGCATTCGCGTACTTGGGATACAAGCCAGGACAATTTCCCGAAGCGGAGCGCGCAAGCCGGGAAGTGCTCGCGCTGCCGATCTATCCGGAAATCACTCGCAATCAGCAGGAATTAGTTGTTCAGTCGATGGCCAGCTTCTATAAACAACACGCGCCCGATGCCGGATCCTAAAATGCTCAGTCGTTTACTCTAATGGATACCGTACTTGCGAGACATAGCTCCTAACCTCTGAGCCAGCGATAATCATTAGTTATGGCGATTGCGCATTCCGGCGGGTCACCTCACTATAAAGGCATCATTCTGGCCGGTGGATCTGGAACCCGCCTCTATCCGGTGAC
Source organism: Acidobacteriota bacterium (assembly GCA_003224905.1). Lineage (GTDB taxonomy): Bacteria > Acidobacteriota > Terriglobia > Terriglobales > Acidobacteriaceae > QIAA01. The sequence continues at coordinate 39,249 of QIAA01000051.1, read as the reverse complement.
TCACGCGGTAAGCAAGAGTTTGTTGCCCATCTATGACAAGCCCATGGTGTACTACCCGCTTTCAACTCTCATGCTGGCGGGTATTCGAGACATATTGGTTATCTCTACTCCGCAGGACATCTCCAAGTTCCAGCATCTCCTCGGCGACGGATCTTGTCTTGGCCTCACTTTGCACTATGCCGCCCAGCCCAGGCCGGAAGGTATTGCACAGGCCTTCCTGATTGCAGAGAAATTTATCGCCGGCTCTCATTGTGCCCTGGTGCTTGGAGACAACATCTTCCACGGCCATGACCTGGCCAAAACTTTGACGCAAGCTGTGCAACAGCGCCTTGGAGCGTCGGTGTTTGCTTATGCTGTAAATGACCCTGAGCGTTACGGCGTAGTTGAATTTGACCCAAAGGGCAAAGCCTTAAGCTTGGAGGAAAAGCCCAAAGCTCCGAAATCCAGGTACGCGGTAACCGGTCTTTACTTCTACGATGAACATGTGGTCTCCATCGCCAAGTCTCTGAAACCTTCCGCTCGCGGGGAACTGGAAATCACCGACGTCAACAAAGAATATCTTCGCCGTGGGCAATTGGAAGTCGTGGTCATGGGCCGCGGCATGGCCTGGCTCGACACCGGCACTCACGATGCCATGCTCGAAGCCTCGTTTTTCATTCAAACCTTGGAAACGCGCCAGGGCCTTATGGTCGCATGTCCAGAAGAAATTGCTTACCGCTACGGCTACATCACTGCCGAGCAATTACAAGCCACAGCCTCCTCGATGCAAAACAATGGATATGGCTCCTACCTTCTGCAACTGCTCCGGGACAAGGTGTTCTGAATGGCCGTCGAGAGGATCAGTTCCAGCATGAACGTTTCAGAGACACCCCTAAAAGGAGTGCTCTTAATCGAGCCGCGAGTTTTTCGTGACACTCGAGGATTCTTTCTCGAAAGTTTCAATAAGAAAAGCATGGCCGAGGTTGGCATTTCGCAAGATTTTGTGCAGGACAATCATTCCTTTTCTGCCCGAAATGTCGTGCGCGGTCTGCACTATCAGGTCCGACGCCCGCAAGGCAAACTGATTAGGGTAGTTTCGGGTGAGATTTTCGACGTGGCCGTGGACCTGAGGCGAAGTTCTCTCAGCTTTGGCTGCTGGCATGGCGCCAGGCTGTCGGGCGAGAACAAGCACATGCTCTGGATTCCAGCGGGACTGGCACACGGCTTTGCCGTCCTTTCAGAGGAAGGCGCGCACGTTCTCTACAAGGCTACGGATTTCCACGAACCCGAATGTGAACGCACGCTGGCCTGGAATGATCCCCATCTGAAGATCGACTGGCAGATTCAGGGCGAGCCGATCGTCTCGGCGAAAGATCGCATGGGCCTTTGCTTCCGTGACGCTGAGGTGTTCGAATAACCCGCGCCCTTTAGACAGAAATCACGGAATCGCGGCCCTTACTTCATTCGAGGGAACGCTTTCCTGGGAATTGAAATCGACCGAGCGGGCCACGTAAAAGTAAGTCAGCCCTGACTGGACGCCGCCGTCAGTAAAGCTCGTACTCGCCTGAAGCGCCGAATTGAGCCGCGAATAAGGCCCGCCCGCACGAGTGCCACGATAAATGTTGTATCCGGCTACCTGCGAAGAGCTTGGATCCCATGACAAATCAACGCTGTGCTGCGAGGTTTGGGCTCCGCTGCCGGTTAGCGTCTCTGAAGCAGGAGAATTCGAAGCGTCGCTTAAAAATGAGATGCTGCCCGTGGAACTGCCTGAGGATGCGGGAGTGAACGTTACCCCAAACGACACACTGTTGCCGGCAGCGACAGTCGTCGGGAACGTAATGCCGCTTACTGAATAGCCGCTGCCATTCCAATCCGCCGAAGACACGGTCACATCACTGCTGGCGCTAAGTGTCCCAGTCATCGTCTTGCTTTTTCCCACTGTGACCGTGCCGAAGTTCAGAGTCGTAGGTGAGATAGTCAGCGTTCCCGGGGGTGGGGCCGGCGAATTGTTGGTCGCGGCCAGTCCTCCCCCGCACGCGGTCAGCGTCGCAAGTGCGAGAGACAACACTGCCAGATTGATCTGCCTGTGCATCGTTGAAGAACTGAGACTTATTTTCCGAGACCCGTCTCGGAGGCGCTAGAGAACGTACAGACATGCACTCCTAGCGTTGGGGGCCCAAGACTTCAGTAATAGGCGAAGCGGCGTTTGTAGACGAACTGAATTTGCGCCTGAAAAGAGGCTTTATCACAGCGCAAGTTGCTGCACTTAACCTGCAATGGAATTTGCAGGCACCTTGGATGCATCTTCTCAGGATCAAGGCAGAGTTTTTATTTTTAACAAAACAAGTACCTTAGCCCCTCTTCCGATCTGCATTTTCAGACCTCAGTATGGCAAACAGGATGCTTACGTATTGCTGGTACGTTACTCTGGTATCCCTCCGGGCCCCCTCCGATTACCGAGTTGACTTCCACAAAATCCCAGGTTTTCGATGAGGAGCGGAAGCTCAATGCAAAAGTCCTTCGGCGTGGCCAAGGTTCTAACCCTAGTGCTCGGACTCAGCGCGCTGGCAACTGTGCCAGTGCACGCAGACACGATCTCGTATCAGAACGCGCTTGTCACTTTGAACGTAACCTCCAATAACTACGTCACCGTCACCATCACGAACACTCTCTCGAATTCCCAGGTGACCAGCGTTGGCAGCAATATTAGCGGCCTTTACTTCGATGTTACGGGGTACACCGGCTCCGGGGCTGCGCTGTCTTCAAGCTCGGGACAAACGACCGATATCTACGGCCACTTGGGCTTTTTGCAGGGCATTCAGAGCACCGGCTGGGTAGCCAGCAACTTCGGCTCGGGCTTGACCCTGTGCGTGATCTGCGCTTCACCGGTTCAGAACCAGACTGCGCCAGAGATGACGATAGTGGGCGGCAGTGGCTGGGGTTTGTATGCGAACGCAAACTCTTCAATCAACAACAATGGCCCTCACAATCCCTTTCTCGTCGGAACTGTTTCCTTCACGCTCTACGTGCCAGGCGTTACGGCAGACTCACAATTTAGTAACGTTGTGGTCCAGTTCGGCACAACCGCTACGCCGCCGACCGAAGTTCCTGAACCAGCGTCGCTAGCCTTCTTACTTCCGAGCGGCGCCACTCTTTTCGGTGCCATAGGACTGCGGCTTCGAAAATCTTCGTAGTCAAGTAATGAATTCCAGGGCGGGACCACCGGCGTCCCGCCTTTTTGCATGGTTGCACATCAGGGAATGACTGCCCGAACCTGGTTCGAAAAGCCGCTTTCTTTTCCTCCTGACGTAACCGCAGTAGTGACGTAATAGTACGTTTTTCCCGCTTGAACCGAGGCGTCCGTGTAAGACGTGGACCGCTGCAGGACAGAATTGATTCTGTTGTACGGCCCGCCCGACGTGCCGCTGCGGTAAATGTTGTACCCCACCACAAGTGACCCGCTTGCCTTCCAGGAGAGCGTCACACGGTGCTGCCCGGCGCTGATCCCGCTCCCGGTGACATTTTCGATCGTGGGCGAATTCGAGGCGTTGCTCTTGAATGAAATCCTTCCGGAAGCAGTGCCGCTGCTCTGCGGCGTGAACTTCGCGGAAAATGAAACGTGCTGACCTGCGGGAATAGTAAACGGGAACCGAAGCCCGGTTAGAGTGAACTCGGAACTGGACGTTGTGGCAGATGACACTGTCACGCTCTTTCCACTTGCGGCGAGGCTTCCGCCGACGCTTTTACTTGTGCCGACGCTCACGTTGCCAAAATTAAGCGTGGAAGCGCCCAGGCTCAGATTGCCGGTGGAGCCGCCTGTGCCCCAGAGTGCAACAACGACATTCCAATTCGGTGCACTCGATACAACCGAGATCTTTCCACCGATGGTCCCCGCCGACTTCGGCCTGAAGATAGCGGTGAAAGTGTAGCTCTGGCCCGGCCTCAGATAGATCGGAGCGCTCAGCCCGCTGTAGCTGAATCCTGTACCGTATACGTACAATCGATGTATCCCCACCTCATGGCTGACGTTGTTCGTCAACGTAATCTGGGCACTCTTCTGGTACCCCACCTGAACGGTTCCGAAAGAAATGCTGCTCGGGTTCCCTTTGAGGTAGCCTGTAACACCCGTGCCATGAACATGAACTGTCAGTCCCGCCGTAGTGCCGGAGAACGTTATCGTCCCATCTACCTCCCGCTTCGCCGAAGGTTTGAATGCAACCTTGATCGTCTTCCTCTGTCCCACAGCTAACGTGAAGGGCAGGCTGTACCCTGATGGAACGAATTGGAAAGCGCTCTTGGTCACCTTCGAAACCGTGAACCGCGTGGTACCCGTGTTCACGATCGTGAGAGATGAGGTCTTTGCCTTTCCCACCTCCACCAGTCCGAACCACAAGGCTTGCGGTTTGGACGACAATTCCGCTGACGCATACACCGGCTCGGCCGCCAGCGTAAGCAGCAGGCCCACAGAAAAGGCAAGTAGTCCTCGGGTTGCGATGGGGGAAAATCGCATGGTGGACAGTTTCGAAGCTCCTTTAGCTCCAGAGTAGGTCTGAGTGGGACATTCGCTAATCGAAGGTTTGCAAACCAGCTTCTCTAGGAACGAACTTGACCATGAATTGGTGCAGGTCACGAAGTTGGTATCGTGACCTGCACTTGGTTCGAGAAGCCACTCTCCATTCCTTTGCTGTCCACGTCCGTGGTCACGTAGTAATAGCTCTGTCCGTTTAGCACCGAGCTGTCGACGTATGTTGTGCTTGCATCGAGTACGGAATTCAGCCGAGTGAATGGGCCTCCGGATTTCGAGCTGCGGTAAATGTTGTAGCCAACTACCAGCGAGCTGCTGGATTTCCATGACAGCGACACGCGATGTTGCGTTGATGTCGTCCCTGTGCCGCTCAGCGCTTCTACACTTGTGCTCGTCGCATTACTGTTGAACGAGAGATTCGCAGAGGCTGTCCCGCTGACTTGCGGGACAAAGCTCACGGTCACGGCCGCGGTCCGCCCGGCTGCAAGGGTGTAGGGAAACGACATCCCGCTTAACTTGAACTCGGAACTGTTCACGGTCGTCGACGAGATGGTGACACTGCTTCCCGAGGCACTTAGCGTTGCGCTCATACTCTTGCTGCTTCCCAAGGCAACGCTTCCGAAGTTCAAGCTTGTGGGAGAGATTCCCAATTGGCCTCCGCTTATTCCTGACCCTGATAACGGCACTGTGATCGTGAAGTTCGAAGGCTTGCAGTTGAATGACAAGCTCCCGCTGGCACTGCCGGCTGACTTTGGTGTGAAGCTGACATTCAGAGTGAAACTCTGTCCTGGCGTAAGCGTGAGGGGCAGCGCCAGGCCGCTAAAGCTGAACCCCGCTCCAGTCACTGTCGCCTGCGAAACCGTCAGTTTTGAGTTGGAGGCGTTAGTCAGCGTCTCGCCTGAGTTCTTGGTACTGCTGACTTGTACGCTGCCAAAACTGATGCTCGCCGGATTCGCCACCAGTTTTTGTTGGGTTGTCGCTGAACTCGAGCGCGCCGCCGCCGGTACGCTAAGAGTTCCACAAATCACCAGCGGCAGCACGCCTGCGAACACCAGCAGCTTTCGCGCTTCTTGGGGGAAGGGCATGCAGCGAGTTTTGTCACTTCTGACCTGAGGAGAGAAGGTCTCAATAGTTCATTTAGAGACTCACAAGTTTGCAAACCGCGGTCACTGACCTCGGTTATGGGCTCGGCACGGAGGCTGATACTTCATTGGAATTGAGGCTCTCAGATCCAGTCGAATCGACAGCCGTCGTCACATAAAAATAAACTTGCCCGTCCTGGACACTGCTGTCGCTGTAATTGGTTGCCGCGTTGGCCAGCGAATTGATTTTGCTGTACGGTCCACCCGCCTGCGAACCCCGGTACACGTTGTAGCCCGTTACGGTTGACGTGCTGGCATTCCAGGAGAGATCAACATGATGCTGGACTGCAGCCGTGCCGGTTCCCAGCAGAGTTTCCGTCATTGGCGTAGTAGATGCATCGCTGTTGAACGAAACGCTGCCTGAAGCTGAGCCGCTGCTCTGAGGTTTGAACGTGATATTCACTTGCGCGCTTTGCCCGGCTGCGATCGTGTAAGGGAAGGACAGACCGCCCATGGTGAACTCCGGGCTGCTCGCCGTAGCCGAAGATAGCGTCACACTCGAACCGGACGCACCCAGCGTCGCGCTCATGCTCTTGTTCTGGCCGACGACCACGCTGCCGAAATTTAGGCTCGCGGGACTGAGCGTCAAAAGGCCGCTTGCGGTCGCTGTGCCCGATAGTGAAATATCGACTGTCGTATTTGACGCATTCGATGCCACGGTAATTGCGCCATTCACACTGCCCGCCGCGTTCGGAGCAAATGCCGTTTGGAACGTGTAGCTCTGCCCGGGCGTCAGTGTGACCGGTGGAACCAACGCTGATGCTGAAGCCCGCGCCGGAAACGCTGGCTTGCGAAATCGTCACATCCGAAGTGCCACTATTGGTTAACGTTGCCGGCCTTGAAATGCTGTTTCCGACCTGGACGCTGCCGTAGCTGATGCTGGCCGCCGCTGGCGTCAATGCGCCGGCAGAAACCCCGGTCGCCGATAGCGCTACAGTCAGTGTGGAATCGGCGGCATCGCTGATCACCGATAATGCCCCACTGGTAATTCCAGTCAGTTGGGGTATAAACGAGACGATGAAGCTGACTTTCTGCCCGGCGGCCAGTGTCAACGGTGTTGACAGTCCGCTCACCCTGAATCCCGAACCAGCCACATTCGTCTGCGAAATGTTGATGTTCGAAGTGCCGGAATTTGTCAAAACCTCAGTTCGCTGGCTCGTCGTGCCCACCGACACGTTCCCGAAGCTGATGCCTACCGGATAGGGGTTAAGCACATTGCCAGCAACAGCCGTTCCATGAACATTCAACAGGTACTGCTCCGAAGTGCTGGCTGAGCTGGTGAATCCGATTGTCCCGTCGACATGACCAGCCGTCTGCGGTGCGAAACTGACTTGAAACCACACTTTCTGCCCCGGAGCCAGAGTCCAGGGCAGGTTCGCGGCACCCACGCGGAAACCCGCGCCCTGCACCCTCACCTGAGAAACTGTGATGTTGCTCGATCCAATGTTCGTGACGCTCGCGTTGAAGTTTTTCTCCGTGCCAACCGTGACCTGTTTGAACCAGAGATTGCTTGGTTTGCACTCCAATCCCGCAGTGGCAGCCATCGCAGACTTCGGGGCGGCAACCGACAGAATCATCATTGAAGTTGCGCAGAGAAGAACGACGGAGTTGAGGGTGCGACGAGGTGTACGCATAGCACCCACAGTCTTCTAGGCTCTGAATCAGGCGAGAAGATATCCCTGGTCCAGCCTGACACTTTCGTGTCACAGATAGTTCCCGTTTTCTGGGATTGTTCCTAAAAGGAACACCGCATGGAGCGGTCTTAGCCAAAAAATAGGCCCGGAGTTTCCGGGCCCGTCTGCGATCCTCACGTTCTCGTTATGGTGTGGGAATTGCCGCTTGCACCTGGTTTGAGAAGCCGCTCTCCATGCCATTTCCATCGACCGCTGTGCTCACATAGAAGTAAGTTGTGCCTGCCTGCACAGAGCTGTCGGTATAAGAGGTACTCGCATCAAGCACGGAGTTGATCTTGCTGTAGGGGCCTCCCGATTTCGAGCCACGGTACACGTTGTAGCCCACCACGCTGGAACTGCTCGCGCTCCATAAGAGATTCACATTGTGCTGCGGCGGCGGTGTGCCGCTGCCGCTCAAGGCTTCGACAGCCGGTGAGTTGGATGCATTACTGGCGAACGAAACGCTGTCCGATGCCGTGCCGCTCGCCTGCGGCGTGAATACCACGCTCACAGTCGCGCTCTGTCCGACCGTGACCGTCAGTGGGAATGAGACTCCGCTGAGAGTGAATTCCGAAGTGTTAAACCCGGCAGAGGAGATTGTTACGTTGGCGCCGGTCGCACTCAATGTGGCGCTCATAGTCTTATTCTGGCCCACGATGACGCTGCCGAAACTCAGAGTCGCAGGCGAAACTGTCAACTGACCCACACTCGCTCCCGTGCCTGAAAGTGTCACACTTAAATTCGGATTCGAAGCATCCGACACAAATCCGATACTCCCGCTGACACTGCCGGCTGATGTAGGTGCAAAGTTCACTCCGAAGGTAAAGCTCTGTCCTGGATTTAGGGTCAGAGGCAAAGCTAGCCCAGTTATGCTGAAGCCCGTGCCAGTGACATTCGCCTGACTGACTTTCACAGCCGTACCGCCCGAGTTGGTCAGGCTTTCCGTTTTACTCCCAGTGCTGTTAATCGCCACGCTGCCAAAGCTGAGAGAAGACGACGTCACACCTAGCACCCCGGGCGTGGTTCCGGTTCCTGAAAGAGAGATGTCCAGTGTGGAATTCGACGCGTCGCTGAGGACCGATACCTTTCCGCTCGCCGGCCCGCCAGATTGCGGATTAAAGCTGACATTGAAACTCGCGCTCTGCCCCGCCCCCAGTGTCAGCGGCAAAGTTAGGCCGCTCACGACGAAAGCAGCGTTCGTGGAGTTAGCCTGTGTGACACTGACGGTTGACCCGCCGGAATTGGTTAGAGTTTCTTGCAGGCTCTTCGTATCGCCAACCTGCACACTTCCGAAACTCAGACTTGCCGGACTTGGGGCAAGCGAACCTGGCGTCGTGCCTGATCCGGAGAGGGGCACGCTAAGCGTCGGGTTCGAAGCGTCGCTGATTATAGAGAGATTTCCGCTTGCCGGCCCTCCAGATTGCGGACTGAACTTCACGCTGAAACTCGTACTTTGTCCAGCTCCCACTGTCGCCGGTAGGGTAAGCCCCGTGACCGTGAACCCACTCGGCGCGTTCGCCTGAGTGATGGTCACACTTAAACCACCGGAGTTGGTTACGGTTTCCTGCAGAGTTTGCGAATTGCCGGCCTGCACGTTCCCGAAGCTTAAACTTGCCGGACTTGCGGCAAGCGAACCAGGTGTCGTACCAGCTCCTGAGAGGGACACGCCAAGCGTCGGGTTCGACGCGTCGCTGATGATGGAAAGATTTCCGCTTGCCGGCCCTCCAGCTTGCGGACTGAACTTCACGCTAAAGCTTGTACTTTGCCCAGCGCCGACTGTCGCGGGCAGTGTAAGCCCGGTAACCGTGAACCCACTCGGCACGTTCGCCTGAGTGATGGTCACACTTGAGCCCCCAGAGTTGCTTACGGTTTCCTGCAAAGTTTGCGAACTGCCGACCTGCACGTTCCCGAAACTCAAAGATCCCGGGTTTGCTCCAAGAGTTCCTGGGGTTGCGCCGGTACCGGACAGCGGCACATTCATCGTGGGGTCGGAAGCATCACTGATAATTGAAACGCTTCCGCTCGCCGATCCGCTCGACTGAGGCGCAAACGTTACGCTGAACGTCTTGCTCTGTCCTGCCGACAATGTCAGCGGCACGCTGAAATTTCCGAGACCATATCCAGTACCTGTCGCCGTGGCCTGGCTGATTGTGACCGACGTTCCTCCTGAATTTGTAACCGTGGCTGAGAGGGTCTTACTAGTGTTAACCTGCACGGTCCCAAACCCGAGACTGGAAGGGCTTGAAACCACCGACCCCGGCGTGACTCCTGTACCTGCAAGAGGCACGTTGAGTGAGGAATTAGCAGCATCACTACTTACGGCAATGTTGCCCGACACCGCTCCGGAAGTCTGAGGAGCAAAGCTTACGCTGAAGCTAACGCTTCCACCCGGAGCAAGCGCGAGCGACGAACTCAATCCGCTCAGCGTAAACCCGGCTCCGGTAATCGTCGCCGTATTGATATTAACGCTGGTCCCGCCTGAGTTGGTCAAAGTCCCGGTCACCACCTGCGGGCTGCTGTTGATCTGCACCTTTCCGAAATCAATGCTGGCCGGCGCAGCGGCTAATTGTCCCGTCATGACTCCCGTGCCAGAGACTGCGACTGTAGCCGTCGTCGATGTGCTGGCAGCGGCCGTCAAGCTGTGTCCACCTTTGCCCTTGTGGCCACCGCCCGAAGTTGAAACCGTCGCAATGATAGAAACCGAACCGCTATCAGCTCCGCTCGACGTTGGCGCGAAGGTCACCGCCACGGCCACACTTTGGCCCGGCGCCAGGGTCAGCGGAACCGAAATTCCGCTCACACTAAAGTTAAGGTCGCTGGCACTAACCTGATTAACTATGAGATCTGATCCCCCGACATTTGATAGCGTGGCTGTCTTGCTCAGGCTGCTTCCCACTGCCACCATGCCAAACGTCACGCTGCTTGGGTTTACGGTCAGTTGCCCAGGCGACGTGGATTGTCCGCGCACTGAGAATGATGTGGACAAGCTTGAGGTGTCGGTTGTAAGCGTGACCGTATCCTGTGAGCTTCCATGCGTGCGGGGACTGTACGCAATTTCTAGCGATGTACTTTCACCCGGCGCCAGCGTCGTAGGCAGTTTCTCGCCTGCTATCGTGAACTCCGATCTGCGAAGTACTGCTTTCTTGATCCTGATCGACGAATCACCCTTATTGACCACCGTATTACTCAATACTTCCGTGCCGCCGACGGTAACGGTTCCAAAATCCAATACCGCCATGTTGGGAGTAAGGTCTGAGTCTTGACTCGTAGCAGTCTGGCTCGACTGACTGGATTGGCTGACTTGCGTGGGCTTGCTGGCGTTCAGCGCCTGGCAGCCCAACATTGTCAGGACTGCGAGAAGTATGAGGACTACTTTCGTGCGAGCACCGAGATCTCTCATAGAGGACCTCTTTGGCCGTAGATGCTGATACGGCGGGGGATTTGACATCAGCTGCCTTCACCCGTCCGGTTACGCGAATAACTGAAAACGGCCTACGTTGCAGCGGGGCCAGTGTGTATCGTCTCGGTAATTGGAGCTAGGTACCCAAAGTCCACAACGGGAACCGCAAGAGGTCACTTTCAAAACGGTACATTCGGGTTGTACTCACGGCTTTAATTTCTGAAGCCACTCAGAAGCCGCGAAAATACTGGCTATTTCCAAGAGTGGAAGGAGATTTGGCGAGGAGGTCCATGCTCGATTATTCTCGCGCGACGCGGTTGGACAGACACTAACGTGCTGTTGTCATGCATTGACAGAATCTCTTGTCGTTTACTGTCCCATTTGCATCCAATACTGCTCATGACGCCAAGAACGTATCGGATGCTTCTAGGCGCAGCTCTGTTGGGAATCGGCAGCTCGCTAATAGCGTGCGGTGGAAGCCGGTCGAATTCCATGACCCCGCCTCCGCCGCCGCCCGCAAATCTGGTCTTAACCAACGTCGCGGGTGGCCTGACCAGCCCAGTGGACTTCCAGGTCCCGAATGATGGATCTGGCCGCTTCTTCATCGTGGAGCAGCCGGGCACAATTCGCATCATTTCCGGCGGCGCTCTCGTATCGGTGCCGTTCCTGGATATCAGCAGCAAAGTCGATTTTGGCGGCGAGAAAGGGTTGCTCGGTCTCGCTTTCCATCCCGACTACAGCCAAAATCATCTTTTTTACTTGAACTATGACCGTGTCTCCGGATCTCAGATGCAGACCGTGATTGCCGAATACCATACCTCTTCAAACGCCGACCAGGCCGACCCGAACAGCGAACGCATTCTCCTGCTCGTGGATCAGCCATTCCCAAACCATAAAGGTGGCCAGTTGGCTTTTGGTCCCGACCGACTTCTATACATTGGCTTAGGCGATGGCGGAAATTCAGGCCCTCCCGATCCCTTCGGTAACGGACAAAGCTTGGCCACACTCTTGGGGAAGATGCTCCGTATTGATGTGAGTAACACCAGCCCGGGGTTACAGTACGCCATACCTGCCGACAATCCGTTTGTTTCGACTTCAGGCGCGCTGCCGGAAATCTGGGCATATGGCTTCCGCAATCCCTGGCGCTTTTCCTTCGAGCGGGAAGGAACTCGCCTCTTCTGTGCAGATGTCGGCCAGAATCAGTTTGAAGAAATCGACCTCCTTCAGAAAGGCGGGAATTTCGGCTGGAGTGTCATGGAAGGTGCCCACTGCTTTAATCCATCCAGCGGTTGCGACATGAACAATAAGATCTTGCCAATCGCCGAATACGATCACAATGAAGGCAGTGCCGTGATCGGAGGCTACGTATACAAGGGCAGCGCCATTCCAAACCTCAGCGGTATCTACGTTTTTGGAGATCTCAGCGGGGGGAAGATCTGGGGATTGCAGGAGACAGCTCCCGGTACCTGGACGCGCAGCACTCTGCTCTCGAAGGCGTTAACTCTCAGTTCCTTCGGCCAGGATGAAAGCGGGGAAGTGTACGTTCTGGACTATAGTGGCGGAAACGTGCTGAAGCTCGCCTCTCCATAGAAGTAGACCTAATTACACTTGATCCACGCCCCTGTCTCCGCAGATTTGTGCACCCTCTCCAGCACCCGCTGTACAGCGAGGCCATCGCCAAAACTGGGACGGAACACTTCCTGCCGCGACAGAGCGGTGAAAAAGTCGCCGAGAGTGGCAATGAACGAATGCTCGTACCCAATCGTATGTCCAGGCTTCCAGAAATTTTCTGCGTATGGCTGGTCGGGACCGGTCACGAGAAGCTTCCGTGTGCCTCTTAAATTCGGCGGCTGCGTGGCATCGAAAAACTCCAGCCGGTTCATATCTTCCAGATCGAATCGCAACATGCCTTGTGAGCCGTTGATCTCGAAAACATTCCGATTGCTACATCCAACTCCATAGCGGCTGGCTTCAAAACTACCCACGCTTCCGTTTTTAAAACGCACCATCACAATTGCCGCATCATCCACATCGCGACCGGAAGCGAACGTGTGCGTTGTCGCACAAAGCTCTGCGATGTTTCCATTCAGATAGGTAGCCATATCGATAACGTGCGACAGCAGATCGCCGCTGACGCCCGATCCCGCTTCCGCACGCCGATATCTCCACCCCGATGCCTTCGATGGATCGTTGCCCGATTGATTCAGATATAGCGCACGATAATGAAAAATCTTGCCCAGCCGTCCTTCATCCAGTAATCGCTTCGCGAAGCCAACCGCGGGAACCCGGCGATAGTTGAACCACACGAGATTAGGAACGCGCCGCGCAGCCTCGGCCATTTGTTCGGCCTCTTGGACCGACGCGGCAAGCGGCTTCTCGCAGAGAACAATCTTGCCCGCCTGAGCCGCAGATATCGCAATTGGCGCGTGCAGCACATTCGGCACCGCGATGTCCACAACTTGAATGTCTGGCCTGGTCACGACCTGCGTCCAGTCCGTTGCAACCTCTTCCCAATTCCACTGCGATGCCATAGCTTCCAGCGTGGCACGATTGCGCCCGCACACCACCTTGAGGTTCAGCTCGTAGGGGATTTGAAAGAAATGCGCGGCCTGATGAAACGCATTGGAATGCACTCTGCCAATAAAGCCGTGCCCAATCATGGCCACATTCAGTCGTGATGTTTGCATATGGCTCGCCACGCGCCTTGCGTGAAGCCCGCAAAGCATAACAGGTACCATCGCATCGCGTGAATTCAGTTCTGAAATAAGAATGAAGAGTTTTGCAAGAAAATCCGCTGACCTGAGCAGAGTTGTCGTTCGCGAAGCGAAACGACAATGCCGTCGAAGGACCCCGAGACTGCCGGTAGGACCCGTGCCGCATCGGGGAATTCTTCCCACGGTAGCTCCCATCACAGCGCAGAAGAATTGGGGAGCGCTCGTGCTCCGCCTGATCGGTAGAGGATTTGACTCAGGAAACTTGCGCCAGACTACCCGCCCCGCTGCTCTTCTACAACGGCTCCCGCTTCCACTCTCTCCTCGAGCAGAAGCCGCCGCAGTGTGCGCAAATCATTCAGCAACCGCCGGCTTGACTTTGTGTGCTGTTCCAGCCTGTCCAGCTTATAGAGAGCCAACTTCAGCGCTTCCTGTCGCCGTCGCAGCTCCGGGGTAGAGTTCGCGGCAATGTCGGTCCTAACCGATTCCTTAGCCTCAAGAATAGCCTCAGCGAGATATTGGAAGTATTCCTGAGCGCTCTCGATGCTCTCAAAGGGATTGTTCATGGATATTTAATCCTTTAATTGTAGCCCCCGAACGGTGTCCTCGACATCCTCTTTTTCTAAGCAGCTCACCTGCACCGTCAACTCGCTTATGTGCTGGGATGAGTGTGCACACGGACGTGTATTTCATCGCATAACGCACGAATATTTTCATTGTGGATAACGATCAACAAAACCTGTGAATTCCTGCACTGAAACGCGCTTGACAGAGATGAATCCCAAGTGCAGAATCGCAGGAAAGTAGAGAGCACTACCAGCCATCGCAGTCCAAAGCATCCAGCCGAACAATAAATGAATTCAACTCCCCCGGATCATCCAGCCCCCGGCTGCGTGATTCGCAATAAAGGAAAAAAATGACAAGTATCCTTCGCAGCTTGTGGAATGACGATCGTGGTCAGGACATCGCCGAGTACGCCGTCATGTTGGCGGTGATTCTGGTGATCGTTGTAGGCACTATCCGCCTGGTCGGAACTAACGCCAACAACGTCTTCTCGTCCGTAAGCAGTTCCATACAATAAGCGATTGAAATCTGTTTCAGTGTTCGGCTGACATTCGAGTAGCGAACACCGGATTGGTGTCCTGATTGTGCGCCGAGGTGTGGCTGTTTTGCGTTCGTTTCCCGCAACGACCAGACTAGCACGCCGGATCGCGTAGAGGATTTGTTCTGCCGAAGATGGTCCGCTATCTTCCGCCGAACTGCAGTCTTACTCCCGCGCGCGCCAGGATCGGCGGGCCGATGGTAAGAACCGGAGTCCGCCCAACGTCGTAGCGCCGATTGAATAGGTTCTCGATGGCGACGAACAACTCCGCTCCCGCCCGCAGCGTGTGCGAGACCGTGGTGTCTACAGTGAAGTACCGCCGCAACAGCAGCGAATTCTGGTCATCATCAAACTGATTGCCGATGTAGCGTCCCTGCACTGCGAGCAGAATGAAAGGCTTGGAATAACGTGCCTGAAAAGTGAATACGTTCCGCGGAATCTGCGGAACATCCCGGCCAACCAGAGTTGGCGCAGTTGAAAAATCGACAACCGTCGCATCCGTGTACTCATAGCCTCCGGAAAGCGTCAGTGCATTGTTGACGCGTGCCGCAGCCTCGAGCTCCACGCCCTGCGAGCGCGTCCGCCCAAGGTTCTCTCGCATTCTGGTTATCAGAGTCGGCGTCGATGAGAGTGTTACGTTCCCCACCGGACGCGTGATGTCATTCCAGAAAAACGTGCTCCGCAGCATCAGCCGTTGATCCCAGGTGGTAAGAATCGCTCCACCTTCCGCTCCGGTCAGCCGTTCCGCCCGAAGATCAGTATTCGATTGCGTAAACACGTTGCCAACCCGAAAGCTGCGATAGAGCTCGTTCAAAGTGGGCGCGCGGAAAGAGCGATAGCCAGACGCCGTAAGCGAAATGCTATTCGTCAGCTTATGCAGCAAGGCAACTCTCGGACTGAAGAATCTCTCAGTTCGGTCAGCTAAAGGCGTCACCGCAACCCCACCGATCGGTTGCAGGCCCGAAGTGAATGCACCGAAATTCTGCCAGCGGTCAACGCGCCCGCTCACGGTCAGCAGCCAACGCGAGCTGAGTCGAACAATATCCTCAGCGTACCCGCCCCAGTTCACTTCTCTCCCTCCAGCCAGCAACTCGGCCGTAGGCACTCCGGCCACGAATATCCCAAGTTCATCATCTGTGCCGTGCGTATTCCATTCTTCCAGCCCCGCAACCAGATGCTGCCGGGTTCCAATGCTGTCACGCCATTGCGCGGAAAAACCTGTCCGTTGCGCCGGAACTTGCTGATCTCGCGTAGGCGTCTCGCTGCTGCGGTCCGCCGCAATGCTGGAGAAGACCTGCGCATAGTGCTGCCGGTCGGCGTACGCGCGCAGCGCAAACGAACCCAGCCTGCTATTCCAGTCCCCGCCAACATCCAGCTCGCGAATCGTAGTGCTGTTGGTTTGCAGCGGTGTTCCGTTGTTACGCTCTTCTCCGAAAACCGATCCCCTCACAAACACTGATCCCACGTCTCCAAACCTTCTTTGCAGCGTCACCCCGCCAGTAATGTCCTGCGAGTTCACCGGCGTATCGACCACCCCCCTTTGATCGCCGGGAACTGCAATGTATCCGTCGGTTCGGAATAGCTCCGCGCTCAATCCCCCGGACCACTGCCCCATCCTTCGGCTGCCGGCAAACGACACGTCAGGCGTGTTCTCGTTTCCGTAAGCAGCTTCCAACGAAAGCTCATCCGTGTCCACCGGCTTGCGCAGGATGCTGATAACTCCGCCCAGAGCGTCAGAACCATACAGGTGCGAAGCTCCACCGCCCGCCACCTCGATGCTCTCGATCTCCTCCCGCGGCACCCGGTCCCAGTACACCCATCCGCCGAATGGATCATTGAGCGGAAATCCGTCCACCAGCACCAGAGCCCTGCTCGCGCCACTCGCTCCCAATCCCCGCAGCGACACTCCCTGCGCCGTCGGATTTGCGGTCCGGCTTGTAGTTCGACGGAACAGGCTGAAGCCCGGCACCTGGCGCAACATGTCATCCGTTCTGAAAGCGGCGGTTGCGTTCAGATCATCCCGCGAAAGAACGACAACGCTGGTCGGCGTCTCTACCAACCTGGTGCTGGTACGGTTGGCACTGACGGTGATCTCTTGCCCCGGCACTGCCGGCCTGAGAACAATCTCCACCCCGTCCGATCCTGGCCGCCATTCCACGATCCGCGTCTCGAATCCACTAGCCGAAACCTCCACCTGCGCCGTTTCTCTTGGAGCAGGCGAGAAAGCAAATTCTCCCCTTTCATTCGTCGCCTGGGTGGCGTTCGGCTCACTTCGCAGCACCACTTTCGCCAAAACCACGGCTGCGCCCGTCTGATCCTTCACTACTCCGCGAAGCAGATCTGCTGGGCTGCTCTGCGCCCGCGAGTGGCCGAGTCCCAGCAATACAATCATCAGCCACTGCAAGACAACCGGCCGAATCCGAAATTGCCTCAGCGTCCGCTCCATTCAGTTATGCAGGTGTAAACCATAATCATCAGCATTGTCGAGAGAATTACTTCCGTTCGGCAGCATACTCATCGTTTTCGACTAGAATGGCCTGTCAGGGCACGCGGACGTGGACCAGCAACAGAATCAGGGAGCAGGCCGAACAGATCAGCCGCTTGCGCGCCAATCGGAGTTTCGCGACGCCGAAGTGGATGAGCTCTTGGCTCGTCTCAAAGATGGCCTGAAGTCCCCAAAATCTGGCGAGGAATCGGTCGCCGCCGCCCTTCAGGCAATTCAGCGCCTGGCACTGGAGGCAGACATCGAAGAGTCATTCAGCGCCGAAGCGGAGCAGGGAACTGGCCCCATATGCTCCTCCTGCG
The DNA here is from genome assembly GCA_003224905.1 of Acidobacteriota bacterium. Lineage (GTDB taxonomy): Bacteria > Acidobacteriota > Terriglobia > Terriglobales > Acidobacteriaceae > QIAA01. The sequence goes on along the minus strand of QIAA01000051.1, from coordinate 21,912 downwards.
GCAAGCCCAACCGTCCGGGACACAGGTTCTGCGCTCATTGCGGTGTCCCCATTTCCTCGGCGGAGCCACAGCCCGTCGCGAGCGCGCCAAACCCATCCCTGCCGGCGTCCCCGGGACATCATTATTATCATCACCACTACCACCACCATTACCTTTCCCCTGCAGACGGGGTGCCCTCGTCCGCCCCTTTTGACGCCCGCATTCCTCCCGACAGCGGCGCCGCGCGGGAAATGCCCAGAATTCGCGGCCCGCTCGCCGGAGCCGGCCTCAGCCGCGCCGAAGCAGCTGTACGCAACGTCACTCAGGATTGGGCTCAGTCCTGCAACACCAAACAGCTTGAGGACCTGATTGAACTCTACCTCGCGGACGCCACCGTCCTCCGCCCCAATGTTCCCGCCGTTCGAGGCACCGCGGCCATTCGCGAATTCTTTTTTGGCGTCCTGGACAGCGGCTTTGGTGAGGTGGAACTCGAAACCCTGCGGGTGGAAATCTTTGGTGATATCGCTTACGAAGCCGGCAAATGCAAGAGCCTCGTTCCCATCGCCATGGGAAAACGGCGGGAAGAACGCGGAAAATATCTGCTCGTGGTGAAACGCCAGGCCGCGAACGAATGGAAGATAGCCGCTGACAGCTGGTCCAATGACTTGAGCCTGGGCACGCCGGAACCCGCCCCCAAGCCTGGTATGCCGCTCACTCCGGCGCAGCGCATTCCCCGCAAGCCATAACTTCCAAGCTGTCTCCCGGCGAAGTCACGTCGTGACCCCCAGCTTCCGCAGCTCCTGCTGCAACTGGCTGAGATCTTTCATTTCGATCGTATGCACACCCAGCGACCGCGCGCACTCCAGGTTGAGATCCCGATCATCAATAAAGCAGCATTCTTGGGGTTGCTTCTGCGTGACATCCAGCGACAGCCGGTAAATCCCTTCTTCCGGCTTCCGCAATCCTACAAAGCAGGAACTGAAGAAGTCGGTGAACACGCCCCGCAATCCGAACTTCTCAATCCGGTAGAGGTTCAGCTCGATCGATTCATTGTTGATCGTTGCCATCAAATATTTGCCGCAATTCGCCAATGCGCGCGCGAACGCCAGCACATCCTCATGCGCTTGCGACAATGAAAAGATGTATTGCTTGAACGTCTCGCGCGTAAACGACCGCTGACGATAGAAAATCGTCCGATCCAGATACTCATCAAAGGAAATCTTTCCGCGTTCGAGCGACGACACCACCATCTCATGCCGGTCATGAAACTCCACTTCATCAAGCTTGAACTCCTCAAGCGCCCGTTCCCGCTGCTCCCGGTCCCACGCATTCGTCAAGAGAACACCGCCCACATCCCAGAAAAGTGCAGTGATTTGAGACAAGCTCTTTCCTCCGACTCCTTGTTACGATGTCATCTGAGGGTGAGCATCGCGAGCCCGAAGGATCCATGCATTTGGAGTCGATGCAGGAACCTGGAATCCGAGCCTAAGCTCGATTGTTTTCCGCCGGCTCGAGATACTTCTGAAAAATTCCATAGTCCTCTCGCCCAAAAACCACAAACCGCACCAGCCGCACACTGCTCGCCAGATGCTCCCGCCCGTACTCTCGCACCGCCGTAATCATCGTCTCCGCGCACTCGTCCACAGGAAACGCCGCCACGCCGGTTGCCAGGGCAGGGAAGGCAACGCTTGCTATTTTCAATTCGTCCGCCCTCCGCAAGCTATTGCGCGTAGCGTCGGCAATAATCGCTGCGCTCGAAAGCGATCCCGCCCGCTTCGGAACCTGTGCATCTTCCGGGCGATAGCCCATCGCCGCCGCATGAATCACATACTTATTCGGCAATCGTCCCGCGCCTGTCACCGCGGCCTCGCCGAGCTTGATTGGACCTTTCGTCTGTCCCTCACGATCAATCTCAGCTCCTCCCCGCCGAAAGATGGCCCCCGCGACGCCCGAGCCCAATATCAATTCCGTATTGGCAGCATTCACGATGGCATCGATATCCGCCTGCTGCGTGATGTCGCCTTGAACGACCTCGATCTTCATAGCAGAGCCTTCGTGTTTCCTCTGTGCCCCTCTGTGTCCTCTGTGGTTAACCGACGACGTTACGCGGCGAACGTGAATTGACAGCCTGTTTGGCCCAACCTAGGCTAAAATGTTCTTGTTCCGCCGCAAACATTCTAGCGGTTCCCAAGGACTCGAATGGCCTGGCTACAGAACAAGTTCGAGAAGAATTTCCTGATCACCACGGTCGACTACGTCTTCAACTGGGCGCGCAAATCCGCCGTCTGGCCGATGACCTTCGGCCTGGCCTGCTGCGCCATCGAAATGATCGCCTCATCGACCGCCCGCTTCGATATCGCGCGCTTCGGCTCAGAAGTCTTTCGTCCCAGCCCCCGCCAGAGCGATCTGATGATCGTTGCCGGAACCGTCACCTTAAAGATGGCCCCGGTGCTGAAGCGCATCTACGACCAGATGCCTGACCCCAAGTGGGTGATCTCGATGGGCGCCTGCTCCTCGGTCGGCGGCCCGTTCAACACCTACGCCGTTCTGCAAGGCGTCGACAAAATCGTTCCCACGGATGTCTACGTAATCGGCTGCCCCCCGCGTCCCGAGAACCTGTTCTACGCCCTGCTCAAGTTGCAGGACAAGATCGATCAGATGTCATTGGCCAAGAAGCCGACCGAAGTCCGCCTGGACGAAAACATGGTCGAGAATTTCAAGCGCCAGGTCATGATCGCCCAGACTCTGCAGCCAAAGTAACCGCGATCCCCTGGGGGTCTGTATCGTAGCGGAAAGAATCTGCCAGTCAGCCGCGAAGCGGCGGAAGAATGCAGCCCAGGGCGCGAGCCCTGGGTCATAGGTCGGACGGGAGCGAGCCCCGAAGGGGCGAAAGAGAAGGTACGAGAAGACGGGGGAGATGGACGCCCTCGCAAGCCTGGTTGCGCACTCGGAGGTTCCAGCCGAGCAGAGCTCGGCGATTTCCATGCCGGCATTCGTCAAACTCGCTGCCCAATCCGAACTCCCCGCCCCCGGCGAAGCCAAAGAATTCGAACTTGGCGACGGGATCATCTGCGTCGCCAACGTAGACGGCACCATCTCCGCCATGGACAACGTCTGTCTCCACCACGGCGGTCCACTGGGGCAGGGAATGATCGAAGAGGGCAAAGTCGTCTGCCCCTGGCACGGCTGGCAATACGATCCCCAGACCGGCCAGGCCGCACACAACCCAAACGCCCGCGTCGCCGTGTATCCGATAAAGATTGAGAACGGCGAAGTGATGATCGAGATCTAATCTGGTTTGATAGCTTTTCTCCGCGTCCTCTGCGGCATCCTCAGCGAACTCTGCGGTTAAAAGCTTTTGACTTTACCCTAAGACATGCAAAAACGTTCCCGGCTGGTTGGGGAACGTTGGAAACACCCTGTCCAAATTCTTGTTCCCCAGATGCTGATACACCGCCTCCCCGATCACCCGCCGGAAGTCCGTCGTGACTGCCAAATCTCGCCCTTCATAGAGTTGTGACTGGTCCAGCCCCGGCCACCGTCCGTAAACTTTGCCGCCCTTCACCGGACCACCCATAACGAACATCACGTTGGCATGTCCGTGGTCAGTCCCGCGATTGCCATTTTCGCGCGCCGTCCGCCCGAACTCGGACATCGTTATAACCACCGTATCTTCCGCCAAATCGCCGAGATCAATCCAGAATGCCCCCAGCGATTGGGAGAATTCACGCAGCACATTCGCCAGCTGCCCCTGCGTGCTGCCTTCGTTGACGTGGTGATCCCAGCCGCCGATGTCAGCAAACGCCACCTGTACGCCCAAGTTGGCTTTGATAAGCTGCGCCAGCTCTTTCAGGCTTTCCCCGAATCGCCCCCGCGGATAATTTGCCCCCGGGGCGGGAGCGTACTTCGCCGGATTCGCCGACTTCAGCATCTTCACCGCTTCGAAAGTCTCGTTGCCCGTGCCGTGCAGCACCGCATCGACCGAGTTCGCGTACATCGCCTCAAAGGTGTTGGCTACAGACGAAGAATTCCGGCCTCCGACCCCGAAGTCGTTGATGTTATTCACAGCAATTGCGGGCTCGCCTCCGGTGAGAATCCGCGGCAGCGACGGCCCCAACGCAACCGCTCGGAACGCAGACTTTTCAGCCGGCGCAAATGCAGAATGCAGGGCCCGATTCAGCCACCCATCCTCGGTCGCCTTCAACCCGGGCGTTCCCGATTCCATGAAATCCTGCGCATCGAAGTGGGAGCGCGTCGGATCGGGCGACCCGGCCGCATGTATGATCGCAAGATGACGCTGATCCCACAGCGCCTGCAGCGGAGACATAGCCGGATGCAACCCGAAGAACCCGTCAAGATCAATCACCGAGTTGCGCGGAATGTTGATCGAGGGCCGCATTGCGTAATACCCCTGCTCGCCATGGGGCACGACGATATTCAGCCCATCCGCTGCCCCGCGCTGAAAAATCACAACCAGACGCTTGTTCCGAGCTCCAGCAGCAGCCCCGAACGCTGCACGGGTCAGGAAGCTGGGAATCGCGGCCGTACCCACAACCGCCAGCGCGCTATCCCGAAGAAAGATGCGTCGTGTAATGGACATAAGTCTTAGCTTTCAGCCATCAGCGATCAGCTTTCAGTTAACGCCGTCCCTCTAAACCTGTCATCCTGAGGCGCGTTCTTTGCGCCGAAGGATCTATGCATTTTCTTCTTCATCACGTATGGGCTGATAGCTGTCATCTATCTCCTCTGAAACTCAGGCGAACCAAGCAACAATCCTGTGATCACCTTAACATCCGGCGCCCGCGCGGCATCGTCAAGTTTGCGCTGCGTGATCGCCGGATCATCCAGTTTCGCGGCAATAGTGTCGTGCGTCTGCTTCGAAACATCGCCGGCCAACAAGGTATTCTCCAGCTCAGCAAGAACTCCCGGCGGATCATGGGATGCAACATTAGTATCCGCATCCACTCGCACTCCCTTCAATTTCCCCCCGGTCAACGCCAGGGCGAAGTTCATACGCCCCAGCAACGAGGAGGAATTCACCCAGGCGTCAGCTTTCGTGGAATAGCCCGTCGGTGGTTGCGCTCCGTACAGTGGCATTCCCATCGATTGCAATTGCCGGGCCAGCGGCGTGGCATCGCCCACATCAGCGCCGGTTGCGCGCACCCCCGAAACCACAAACTCCAGCGGCGTTTTCACCTTGGCGCGATACGCCTCCAGCGACCAGAATTCCGGAGATTCGAGCATAGCCTTCAACACTTCACGAATATCGCCGTCTTTCTTAAGAAACTTCTGTGACATTCGATCCACCAGACTCGTCGGCGGGTTATCGGAAACAAATCGCCCCGCCAGCTTGGTGCAGATAAATCGCGCCGTCGACGGATTCCGCGCCAGCAGGTGCAGCACCTCTCGCCCTTCCTTCTCGCCGCCGGACTTTATCCGATGCCCGAGCACGATCTTGTCTCCCGGCTCATGCATGCGCTCTTCGAAGGTGAACCCTCCGCCCTGCTTCGGCTGCTTCAGCGTCCAGCCGGTGAACACGCGCGCGACTTCGGTCACATCTTTCTGTGTATAGCCTCCGTTCACGCCCAGCGTATGCAGCTCCATCAGTTCGCGCCCGTAGTTTTCATTTAAGCCGTTGCGCTTGCCTTTCGCCTGCTTCTGCGGAAACCGCCGCGCCATTCGCCGGCGCCTGTTCCGGTCAGGCCCGTGCTTCGGAATTCCATTCGCCGCATCCGAATTCGGACCCACGCTTAACCAATTGTCCAGATAGAACAGCATCGCCGGGCTCTGGGCCGTGGCCACCAGCAGTTCCTCAAATTTCCCCAGCCCATGCGGACGAATCACATCCCGCTCATAACTGGTGAGCAGATATCGATCCGCCCCCTTCCCGATAAATACATTGAAGTGGTTGAACCAGAAATCCATCATCACTTCATCAAGCTGGCGCTCGCTGTAGATGGCCCGCAGCAGATTGCCCTGAACCAGTTCATCCGTAACCACCTGCTGCGGATTGTTCAGCGCCATCAAAGTCTCGCGCTGCCGCGAATCCATGCCTTCCATGAAGTCGTCTCGCCGGTTGCCTTTCAGCGCGTTAGAAAACCCCCGCTGCTCTGCCGGCGACATCTTCAGAATCTCTTTGAACCGCTGATCGGGCGGCAGGTCGAGCATCTCTTCAGCCTTGACGTCGGCATAGAACCGGTCCTCGCGCCGCCGCGCGCGCTGCTCATCGCTGAGCTTGTCACCTCCCGTCGCCGCTTCCGAGCCGCCGGGCTCCTCTTTCCGCTCTTTCTTCTCCTCGTAACGCTCCAGCTGTGCGCGATACACGGCGCGCTGAGCTGCATCCGAGGGCATCGACTGCTTGCCTTCCGCCACCGCCTTGATCACCTGCTGCGACGGAAAGTTCTCCACGATCTCGCGCGTATCCATCCGCAACGTGCGGAACGGCGCCAGCCGCGCCTCGACCGCGTGATCATCAACCTTCTCCGGATGAAGCTGCTCGTCGATCCACTTCTCCAACCCCATGGCAAGCACGCGCTGCACATCCCCCGCCCGCGGCCCAAACGTCAACCGATTCAACGCATGCAGCGCGCGTTTCGATTCCTCCATTTGGGACGCGGGTAGGCTGTGCTTATCTTTCTTACCGAACGCCAAAACGCTCGTGCCGACACCAAGGCCCGCGATCAGCACGATCAGCCCAGTCACCCGCCGCGACAAGACCATAAACACCGCTTAGATCCTTAAGATTATGAACCCAAATGACGAGAAAAGTTGTCGCCCGGAGGGATTACGTAGGTCTTAGGTGCAAGGCGATTAGAGGTCTTTGGGCAACTCTCTGCGCTCTCGGCGGTTAAAGATTTTCCACTCAAGCGGAGGCTACGTCAGATACAGCCGCCCATGCGTGATCTTATGCTGCAAGGTCGCAGCCAGCTGATCCACATCCGCCGGCGCTATATTCACCGACATGCGGTCCGCCAGAAACGGTGCCCGGTTGCTGCCCACCGCATCACGCCGAATCTGCACCAGCAGCCCGTGCACCGCAGTCGGATCAAACTTCTGTGGCGACAGCCGCACAATCTCGCTCAACGTGCTGCCCACCGAGAGCGGCTCACGATACGGACGTTCGCTCGTCATCGCGTCAAACGTATCCGCCAGCGCAATAATGCGCACCGGCATAGGCACATCCTCCATCATCAGCCCGTCGGGGTAGCCCGATCCATCGCCCCGCTCATGATGCCACCGCACAATTTCCGGTATTCGCGGCCACGGGAACTGCACGCCGCTCACAATCTGATGTCCGACAATCGTGTGATCCGCCATCTCGCGAAACTCTTCCGGATCCAGAGACGTCGGCTTGCCGAACAGACGTTTATCCACCGCAACCTTGCCGATATCGTGCAGATACCCCGCCGAGCGCAGCGCGCCCGTGTCGTTCGGCTCCAACCCCATCGCCTCTCCGATACCCGCGGCATATCGCCCCACGCGCAAAGAGTGCCCATGAATGTTCACATGCTTCACATCGATGGCTGCGGCAAAGGCCTCGAGCGCCGTGTCGTAGAAACCGTGCAGGGAAGCCATGAGCCGCAGATTTTCCGAGACCCTTTGCGCCAGAGTCTGCGCCAGTGCCTGGTTCTGAATTCCCAGCGCAATGTAATGGCAGAGCAGATCCAGAGCTTCGAGCTCGTCCTGTTCGTAGAGTGCATCGCCCTGCCGTCGGCCCAAAGCTGCCATCCCCACCAGCTTGCCTCCGACCTTGAGCGGCGCAATGCATTTGAAGAGCTCAGGCGCAACATTCCCGTTGGAACTTAGAAAATTCTCGTAGGAATTCGAACTCAGGACGACAGGCCCACGCGCCGCCGTAAGTGCGTAAACGTGCTTCGGCAGCAGAGGAATAATGGCAGGCTCCGGCATCAGCGCGAAGCCTTCCGAAGCGATGGAAGTCAGCATCGAAGGCTTGTCGCTGAATCTGAAGAGCACGACCTCTCGCGCGCTGCCGGCCTGCAGCAGCGCCGAGACAATCGCACGTGCTGTCTGTGCAAAGTCGCGCTCGGCCGTCATCTCGGGGCCGAGATCGGCGAGGGACTCCACGGTTCGCAGAAGCCGCCGGAAATTACTTTTCTGCACTGCCACGCGTGAGCGGAGGCAGAAAAACCAGAGCAAAAAAAGAGTATCACGCGCATGTTGCAGGAAGATGATGAGGTTTGTTGGTTAGTTTGGTGCAGTTGCTCGCTTCTAGAAATGTTCCCTTAACCCCGCGAACTTCTCCACCACAATCAGTCGGCTAGGCGGCTGGGCAGTCGCCAGCTCTTCATGCTCCAGAACCCAGGTATCCCCGTGGGGAACAAAGACTGCATTGAGTCCGGCATATAGAGCCGGGTTAATGTCCGATTTCGGGCTGTTCCCAATCATCCAGGAAATATCCGGAACAAGACCATACTTCGAGATTATCGACTCATACGTCGATACATCTTTCTCCGCAACAATCTCAACCGCAGAAAAATATTCTTTCAGCCCGCTCCGTTCTACCTTGCCCGATTGCTCAGCCATGGCGCCTTTGGTCAGCAGAATCAGATGATGCCGCCCGCCGAGGTACTGCAATGTCTCCGGAACTCCCGCCAGTATCTCGACCGGATGCTCTGCGATGGTATGAGCAAACCCGCTGATGGTTTCATGCAGAGCAGGCGTGAGCGGCTCAACCGCGAGCCGTTCGAACGTCTGCACCAATGCATGAGCGAAGCTGTGCAATCCGTACCCGTGCGTGATAATGCACTCGCGCTCCACGTCATTGAGAACTTCACGCACTTGCTCGGGAGAGAACTCGTGATGATTGAGAAATGAAATGAAATTCGCAATGGCGCGCTCGAAGTAAATATTGTTTTCCCAGAGCGTGTCGTCGGCATCGATGAGCAGCGTCTGCGCGCCATTTGCGTCAGCAGTCATCACACCTCATCTTAAAGGAGAAATGCAGGTTGAAAGAGAGGCTATGGAGCTACACGAAATCCACTTTTACCGGATGGGGGATGATCCCGGCATTGTGCCCCATCCCCAGCAGACGGCGGATCGCCTCCCGCCCGTCAGGCCCATAATCCAGCGTGCGCTCGTTCACGTACATGCCGACGAATTTGTCCGCGAGCTGCGGATCGAGATCACGCGCAAACTGCATCGCATAAGCCAGCGCTTCTTCGCGATGATCAAGCGCATACTGAATACTTTGCCGCAGTGCGGTTGCAACCTGCGCAATCACCTCAGCTCCAAGACTGCGGCGAATCGCATTGCCTCCCAAAGGCAAGGGGAGGCCAGTCACGCGGCGCCACCATCTGCCCAGATCAACAACGCGGTGCAGCCCGGATTTCGCATACGTCAATTGTCCCTCGTGAATAATTAGCCCCGCGTCCTGGCGGCCTTCCGAAATCTGAGGAATGATCTGATCAAAAGGCACAACCTGTGTTTCGATTCCGGGAGCAAAAAGCTGCAGCACAAGATATGCCGTGGTAAGTTTTCCCGGCACCGCGATGCGTTTCCGCTTGATTTCACTCTCAGAGTACGCCTGCGTGGCCACGATCATTGGCCCGTAGCCTTCGCCTACACTACCTCCGCTGGAGAGTAGGGCGTAGTTACCCTGAATGTATGGATACGCGTGAAACGAGATAGCGGTGACGTCGTACAGCCCGCCATCCTCCATCGCTTTTTGATTCAGCGTTTGGATATCGCACAGCGTGTGCGTGAAGTGCAGCCCCGGAACCCGAACCTTATTGGTCGCGAGACCGTAGAACATGAAGGCGTCATCGGAATCAGGACTGTGAGCAACGGTAATCTCCCGTACCGCACGGTCGTCGGTAGAGTTGTGGGTGACGGGGATCGTTGCCTGTGGACTCATGATTCCGACCTGTGAACGCGCTGCCATCCGGCGGCAATAGCGCCGGCAACCATGATTTTGATGACTTCCGCAAACACAAACCAGTAAAGTCCGTAGAGAAACGCGCGCGAAAGCGAATGCGTCAGAATTCCTAACCACGACAATCCGCCTGCGAACAGCACGATCTCAGCTGCGAAATTAGCTGTGACAGCCCGGCCAAAACTCTTTTTCCCACGCTCAAAGATCCATCCCGCGACCCAGGCCACGAACGGATATGCCATCAAATACCCCCCCGTCGGACCCAGAACCTGTGCCAAGCCGCCCGGCCCAGTGGGGTTGAACACCGGTAGCCCGGCAAGACCTTCGGTGAGATACAACGCCAGCGCGGCGAATCCACGGCGGCTGCCAAGCAACAACCCCACCACCAACACGCCGAAATTCTGCAGAGTTAACGGCACCGGCGTGAAGGGCAGAGGCAGTGTGATCCGAGCGCACAAAGCAACGAACAGACTTGCGCCCACAATGATGCTTGTTTGCAGGACCCACGGCTGTACTCGATCGCTGCCAGGTAAAACCGCCGAATCAGTTCTTGCCATCGTAACGTTCTCCGGAGTTCCTACTCACTTTCTGGCGATTCCTTAGTAGCTGCCTCTTTAAGCTGGCGCCTCACGTAGATAAACAGTGCCAGTGCCGCCCACAGCGATGCTCCGCCGCTGCAGGCCAGAATCAGAAACCACCAGATCATCCGCACGACGACCTAGAATATCAAAACGTCAGGTTGCCTGTGTCATAGCGTATTTCGATGCTCTTAGGCTTCTCTTTGCGTTTCTTCGCGTCGTTTTTGCGAACTTTGCGGTCAAGATTTTCATCGCCTCGCCATCTCCCGCTCGACTTCCTCCGCCGAGTGCGGCAGCCCCGCAGCCAGGTTCACCAGTTTTCCATCCTTGTCGACGTAAACCACATCCTCAATCCTCACTCCCAGCTTTTCTTCTGGAATGTAAATCCCCGGCTCCAGCGTGAAAACCATTCCCGGGTCGAGCGCGACATCGTAATCCCCCTCATCATGAACATCTAGCCCGACGTAATGTCCCAGCCCGTGAATGAAGTACTGCCCCAGCGGCTGCCCGTGCAAATCCTTTCCATGCGAATTGATATAGCTATAAGCTATATCGTACAGTGAATCCGGCTGCTTTCGTCTCAGCCGCGACTTGCCAGACTTAAACGCCGCAATTGCCGCCTGCTGCGCTCCCAAAACGATGTCGTAAATCTCCCGCTGCCGTGCCGTAAACTTCCCCGACGCGGGAAGCGTCCGCGTAATATCGGACGCATACATAGAGTACTCGCCTGCAGCGTCAATCACTACGACATCCCCTGCCTGAATGGTTTGAGAATCCTGAGAATAGTGAAGGACGGTCGAACTGAACCCCGATCCTACAATCGGAGCGTAAGCCGGCCGCTCGCAACCACGCTTTCCCCATTCATGCTGCAACAGTGCCGAGACCACACGTTCAGTGATGCCCGGTTTCATCGTGTGCATGGCCGCAAGGTGGGCGGCGACCGAGGCCTCCGTCGCTTTGCGAATGAGGTCGATCTCTCCCGAATCCTTGCGAGTGCGAAGAGAAGCCAGAAGGGGCCGCACATCTTTAAAACTAGTAGAAAGCGGAAAGGCATTAGATCGCCGTAACCAGCTGAGCGCGGCTTCTGAGTTCGAATTCTGTTCGTCACCAGGAACGTCGGTGAAAATGGTTGCCAGTTGCGCCGGAAGCAAGCGGACCAGCTCGGCTCGCAAGTTGTCGAGTACCTCAACGTGATCGAAACCCGTGATCTTCCCAGCCTCTGAGTTTTGAGGGCCCAACTTTGTCCCGGTCCACTTCTCCTGGGCGGGATTGCGGTTGGGAAGAAAGAGTATTTCAGTGTAGGACTGCTTCTCCGCAGGAGGAGCGATCAGCAGCGCTGCTCCCGGCTCCGGCCAGCCCGAAAGATAGTAAAAATTATCCTCGGGACGATAGCCATACACCGCGTTTGGTCCTTCAGCCTCGGCCGAGGCGAACAGCAGTACGACGCCGCCATTTGTCTTCGCCGCCAACGCCTGCCGTCGCGCACGGTAGTTGCCCGTCGGCTGCCGCTCCAGAGCGCACAGCGCCTGAAGTAAAAGAAAAAAAACCACCAGGTGCTTTCGCATTAAGGTATGCCTCGAAAGGAGAGCCTTTCGTCTCCGCCAACGACGAACGACCAACGACGCTCTTACTATCTATTTCGGACTCCCGGTCACAGACTTCGCCGTGGCTTGGAAGGCGTCCACGTTGCTCTTGTCCACAACCGAGGAACCGGTATCCACGAAGGCGGGTATGGGAGCAAAGCTATCTTTGGACCAGTCCGTAGTCAGATTTTGCAGCTTCTGATGATATAGATTGTCCAGCATCCTTAGTCCGAAGTAGGTCATCGTATAAGGCTTTTGCGAAATCGTGGCGGAGATCACGCCCTTCTGTATCCACTCCAGCGTGTCCGGATCCGTGTCCATGGCAATAATAACTTTACCCTTCGCTCCGTTGTTGCTTAGCACCGTCGCCACTTCCTTGCCTGAGAGCGCCTCCAGACAGACGAACGCGTCAATCTTCTCTTTCTTATCGTTGCCCAGGAGTTGCGTCGCCGTATCAAAAGCCACTCGTGGATCTCCCTTGATGTCCACAATCCGGCCGATTTTGATGCCGGGAGTAGACGCCAGCACATCCCGATACCCGCGAAGGCGCTCGTTCAGATTGGCCTGCGATGGCATGGTAAACACCGCCACGTTGCCTTTCCCGTTCAGCTCTTTCGCCAGCCTCTGTCCGCCCGTCATACCAGCCTGATAATTATTCGTGCCAATGAAAAACAGACGCTTGCTTCCGGGAGCGTCCGAATCAATCGTAATCACCGGAATCCCCGCAGCAATCGCTTGATCGATGTCGCCCTTCATCAGCTCAGGGTCCGCCGCGGAAATCAGGATTCCTGTGGCCTTTTTCTGAACCGCCTCGCGCAACGCTTGCTGCTGTGCCTTCGGATCGTAGGAATCAGGTCCGGAAAATACGGATTGCACCCTGAGCTGCCGTGAGGCTTGCGAAAAACCTGCCCCTGCGGTTTGCCAATACGGCACCTGAATGTTGGTCGAAATCAGAAAATACTTCTCGTCAGGATCATGTGTCGATCCACAGCTGAGAAGCGGAAGAAGAATACCCGGCAGGATCACAGCCAACAGACTTCGGTGCTTCATCGATCCCTCCTGTAAGCACAAGAGTCCGACGCGCGAAACGGTTGGCATTCTAAACCCGGGTGCAAGGAAAGGAAACGGCGTAATTAAACGCCGACAGGAAACGGCTTGCTATGCGCTTCCGTGCCAAGCGACAATCCCGCGAAACGCCCTTGCAGAAGCGACATTAGCCCCGTGTACCAGTATCCCGCCACAAATAGCGTCAGAAAGGGCACCGTTATGTAGTTTTCGTTTTGTACCGCGTAGTAAACCGTTAGCGCAAAGTAACCGCCAATCAGAAGCTCCACCCACGGCACCCAGCCCAACCGCCGCCGGTACGTCGTAAGTAGAACTTTATCCTTTCTTGATTCCACGCGGTATTTCGGCGTCCGCGCGAACGCCGTCTGCTTGCCCAGCAAGGCCTCGATCACGGCGCGCGTGTTCGTAATCGTCAGGCCAATGCCCAACGCCATCAGGAAAGGCAAGTACAGCAGCGCCCGCGGCCAGGTCTTCGGAAACAACTCCCGCTGCGATACCAGATAGAAACTTGAGATCGAAAAAGTCGAAGCCACAAACAATGGCAGGTCGATATAAACCATCTGAAACCAGCCTTGGTAAAAACGGATCACCATTGCCGGCAACAGCAGCACGGAAAGGATAATCATCAGCGGATAACTCAAATTCGCGGTCAAGTGATACCAGGCCTCCAGCTTCACGCGAAAAGGCTGGTCACTCTTGAGCACTCGCGGCAAGACTTTCCTTCCCGTCTGAATCAGGCCCTTAGCCCAGCGTGCCTGCTGCGTCTTGAACGCGGTCATCTCGATGGGCAACTCTGCCGGACACTCCACGTCCTGCAGATAAACAAATTTCCACCCCTTCAGTTGCGCCCGATAAGAAAGATCCGTATCTTCGGTCAGCGTGTCGTGCTGCCAGCCCCCGGCATCTTCAACCGCCGCCCGCCGCCAGATTCCTGCCGTCCCATTGAAATTGAAGAACACCCCGCTGCGCGCCCGTCCTGCATGTTCTAGTACAAAATGACCGTCGAGCAGAATGGCCTCAACTTCGGTCAGAAATGAATAATTGCGGTTGATGTGTGTCCAGCGGGTCTGCACCATGCCAACTTTCGGATCCGTAAAGTGGTGAATGGTGCGAAGCAGGAAATCTTCCGGCGGAACGAAATCCGCGTCAAAGATCGCGATAAACTCGCCCTTCGCAGCTTTCAGGCCTTCCGCCAGCGCTCCCGCTTTGTACCCTGCACGATCAGTGCGATGGTGATAGCTGATCGAAAATCCGCAATCCACATAGTGCTCAACTAGTCTTCGGGCGACCGCCTGTGTCTCATCTGTTGAGTCATCAAGTACCTGAATATCAAGCTTATCCAGGGGATACTTCAACTCACAGATTGTGTTCAGCAGGCGCTCCGCGACAAACTGCTCATTGAACAGGGGCAGCTGAATGGTGACCCGAGGTAACTCTGAAAATCGCTCCGGCGGTTCCGTAGTCCGCTTGCTCTTGTTCTTATAATAAAGATAGACCAGCATGTAGCGGTGCACTCCGTACGAGGCCAACAAAATCAGGACTACGAAATAGGGAATAAGCAAAGCCAGATCGAAGGCGTCGGTCTGGTACACATTCTTGAAAGTCGTATCAAGAAAATGATTGCGTATGTACTGCCCAAGGCCACGCGTAATTGCGAAGAGTCCAAAAGCAGAAGGGAAGTGGCTGTTCACAGGATAGACTTACTTCGTTCCTCGGTAGTCAATTCAAAAAGTACGTTCTGTACAACGTGTCCCGCTGCACCGGCTTGAACCCCGCATCACGAATCATGCGGCGCAGCTCTTCTTCTGTAGTGCAATTCGTGACGCCGGCCGCACGCACCACATTCTCTTCCAGCATTACTGACCCAACATCGTTCCCCCCGAAGCGCAATCCCAGCTGGCAGACTTTGAGTCCCTGCGTCACCCAACTCGATTGCACATTGAGGAAGTTTGAAAGATACAGCCGTGAGATAGCCAAGACTTTTAGATATTCAACTGCAGTTGCCTCATCCCACTGCCGCCCGCCGAGAGCAGTATTCGCAGGCTGGAAGGTCCAGGGAATAAATGCCGTGAAGCCGCCGGTCTCCTCCTGCAGCTCGTAAAGCCGCTGAAAGTGATTTACCCGGTGCTCATAGCTCTCGCCCACACCAAACATCATGGTCGCAGTCGTTCTCATCCCCAGCTGGTGAGCCGTGCGATGCACGTTCAGCCAGTCATCTGTCAGGCACTTCAGTCGGGCAATCCGGTAGCGGACTTCATCATCCAGGATCTCCGCCCCTCCACCCGGGATCGAATCCAGTCCAGCATCCCGTAATCGCGCGATCGTGTCTCGTATCGGAAGCCCGCTGTATTCCGCGATAGCGATGATCTCCGAGGCCGAATAGCAGTGCAGATGCACTTTCGGAAAACGCTGCTTGATGCCGCGCAGCATCTTCTCATGCCAGTCAATCTTGAGATCGGGATGCAGCCCGCCCTGCATCAACACGCCCGTCCCGCCAAGTTCCACCGTCTCACGAATCTTGTCGTAAATGGTCTCGTAATCGAGGATATAACCGTCTTTCGCCCGTACGCCTTTCAGCGGACGATAGAACGCGCAAAACGTACAATATTCGGTGCAGAAATTCGTGTAATTAATATTGCGGTCAATGATGTAGGTAACTACGTGCTGAGGGTGCAGCTTGCGCCGCACACCATCGGCTTCCATCCCGATCCCGATCAGGTCGTCGGAGCGATAGAGATCGAGGGCTTGCTGGCGGGTCAGTGACATGGTGAAACATCATTCTAGCGGAGGCGTCGCAGAGCCTCCAACTCCGACCCCCGCATCCCTCGTCCGGACGCCTAATCACGCCGGACGAAAATTCTCCTTGCAGCAGAGTTCAGACTTGTGCAATAACTACGTCATGCGTAGTACGCAAGACGTAGCACAGAAACAGGACTCGGGGCTGGGCCACTATTCCGATCCGCCGCTGCTTGTGCTGGCCAGTCTCGCCAGTGGACCGAAACACGGGCACGCGATGATCGAAGATATTGTGCGCCTTTGCGGAACCCGTCTCGGGCCGGGAACGCTATACGGAGCGATTGCCCGCCTGGAGCAGCAGGGTTGGATCGAGCCACTTCCCCCTGAGGAGCGACGCCGGCCCTATCGCATTACTGCTGTGGGTCTGCGCGTTCTCCGCGCCAAACTGACCACCCTTCGGCAGTTCGCAAAGGCCGGACTGGAGAGGTTGGAGGCGTGACCTTGAGATTCACTCGCCTGTTGACGCGCCTGTATCCGCGTGCCTGGAGAGAACGCTATGGCGAGGAGTTTGAGGGGTTTCTGCAACGCAGCAACGGCGGCATTTGGGCGCTGATAGATGTGGTTCAGTCGGCACTTTGGGAGCGTATTTTCCCGACTGTAGGAGGCAAAATGGACCGTTCCTTCGGCACCATCGTCAGGCAGCCGAGCGCCTTTGTTCCAATGGCAATGTCGCTCACCGCGCTGGCCATTCTAGGCGGCGCCTATATCTTTGGCTTGGCCACGGGGCACGGCGGCCTTGTACGCGCGCCAGATGAGGGATCGATTGCACATATCTGGCAGCTACTCATGGCTGGTCAGATGCCGGTATTGGCATTCTTCGCAATCAAGTGGCTGCCGCGAGCCCCAAGGCAGACGCTTTATGTACTCGCACTGCAAGCCGGAGCTGCGCTCGCATCCATGGCCCCCGTCTTTTTTCTGCATTTGTGAGTGGGCTGCTGAACAGCAGGGTCAGGCTGCGCGGCCATGCGAGACCGGCTCCGGCTGCCGTTGTCGGCCCCGCCGCGAGCGCAGGTATTCGAGCAGAGTCAGAATTCCTCCCAGCAGGGCCAGGCTCACTAGGACCATTAGCGCCGGCTTGTAGTAGCGCGAGAAGAACACAACGATGTGTCGTCCGTAGAGCGAACCTAAGCCGGCGGCGAGTGTGTATCGAACACCACGGCCGGCGGCCAGTGCTCCTACAAACTTCTTGCGCGAATATTGAAATGCGCCTGCGGCCAGCAGGACCGGCACCATGGGAAACGGGGGCGGCAGCATTGCGCTGAAGAAGACCGTCCTGAATCCCCAGTGGCTGAAGCGGCTGAAGAGTCTCTGCGCCCGGTCTTTGTGCAATTTGCGTTCGATCGCCTGCTTCCCTCCTTTGCGCCCTAGCGAATAGGTGACGTAGCCGCCTAGCACAGCACCCGCGGTGGCCATAAAAGCGTAGTAGGGCCAGAGGTCACGATGTCGAGCAGCCAGCCAGATTGTCAGCACGTCCATGCTCCCCGGCAGCGGCACGACAGAATTGTCGGCAAATCCCAACAATACTAGTCCCGGACCGCCCAGGCGCCGAACCCAGTTCAAAGTAGTTCCTGCGAATAGCACGTGGAGATGCGCCAGCATGGTTCACGTTAGAGGCAGAATTTCCACTCTGAGTGGTCCGAGCCACTACTGAACGAATGCGGATTTCGGACTTTCGAGAAATTGCAGCGGCCGTGCAGAAGGCAACACTCCGCATTCCTGGGCATAGCTATAAAAGAGGCTTAAACCTTCGATGCACTCTGGGTCCACCTGATAATGAATGTTCTCGGTCAAATAGCTCCTCACCTCATTTTCGTCCAGTCCAATACGCGGGCTCCACTCCTTTGCGATATCGGCGACATTCTTTGTGAGCAGTCCGTGATCGCGCGATTGCTTGAATACAGAACTCAGATCCAGAGTCGGAGAGCATTCTTCCAGGGCAGCTTGACGCACTGCCCAGAACGCGAAAACGAAAGGTTTATTCGTGAGCCGGACCCATTCCTCCGCAAGATCGTAGGTGAGGTAGCGTGTCCGATTTATTTTAAGGGCAGAATCTCCAATCAACAGAGCCGCGTCACACTCCTCGAGCATGCGCTCTAGATTCGGCGCCGTGGAGCTGAATCTTCTGCCTGCTCCCCACCACTTCTTGAACAACACTCTTGTCAGCGCAACCGAAGTTAGTGAGGAAGAATCGAGGGCTACCGAGCTCACATTTTCAAGTGGAACTTTGCAGACCAGCAGGATGGATCGCACTGGGCCACGCGCCGCAATGGCCACTTCAGGAAGAATCACCAGCCCTGGGATCGTGGCGTACGCCGCAGCCGGAATGATCCCAATATCGGCCGACCCGTCTGCCAGGGCCGCCGCACAGCCTGAAGGCAAAGTGTAGGAAATCTCGAATGCCGACCCTGCATCCCCATGCTCAAAATCCCACATGAGCGGAGCAGTATTCAAGTAGGAAATCGCAGAAATGCGAAGACGTTTCATTCCTATGTTCGATTCTAACAAAGCAATGTGTCGGCTTACCTTGACAGAGCTTTTCAGTCATGTATAGAGTCCGCGAAAGTTATATCCGGAGGTGTTGCTTTGCCAGAGGCCGCTACAGTACGTGCCACTACCGCTGATGCTCCCGTCCTGCATTGGTTGGCGCTTTCCCTTACTCCTGGCTTAGGCCCACTGAAGGCCCGCAAAATCGCCGAACATTTTGGCAGCGCAGAAAACGTGCTTAAGGCAACGCTCACCGAGCTGGAAGGCACTGGTATGCAGGCCGTCTCTGCTCAATCGCTCGCGACTGGCCGTTCGCTGGAATTGGCGCACGACGAACTTGGACGCGCAGCGCAAGCTGATGTTTCACTCCTCTGCTTTGACGATTCCGCCTACCCGGCGCAGCTAAAGCAAATCTATGATCCGCCCCTTATTCTGTATGTGCGCGGAAACTCGCAAGCGATCTCGCAGCCCGGAATCGCAGTCGTCGGTACGCGTCATCCCACACCCTACGGGCTGGGCATGGCCGAACGCCTCGCTTGTGATCTGGCCGCGCGCGGTTTAGTGATTTTCAGCGGCTTAGCCCGAGGAGTTGATGCGGCTGCCCACCGCGGCGCAATCACAGCAAAAGGCAAGACAGTCGCTGTTTTCGGCACTGGTGTTGACGAAATTTATCCCAAAGAGAACCGCCGTTTAGTGGAACAAATGCTCGGGCTTGGAGGTGCAATCATCTCCGAATTCCCGCTGAACACCTTCCCGGCCCCACAGAATTTTCCTATCCGCAACCGAATCATCAGTGGGATCTCTCTAGGTGTGCTTGTAGTGGAAGCCGCAGAGTACAGTGGCACGCGTATCACCTCGCGCTGCGCCCTGGAACAGAATCGCGATCTTTACGCCGTTCCTGGTAACGTCACAAACAAGAATTCCTGGGGTCCGAATACGCTAATCAAGCAGGGCGCCAAACTGGTTGCTACATGGGACGATGTTTGGGAGGAACTACCGGCAGATGTGCGACTTGCGCTCCAGCCCTCGGCCGGCAATGAATCCAACGGCGTTCAAACCGCATCTCTATTCGGAGAAGCGGAGTTGGGGCCGCACGAGCGCAAAATACTGCGCCTCCTGAAAGCCGACGAAGCGACTCACATCGACGAAGTGGTCGAGAAGTTGGAGCGGGAGCTTTCCTCTTCCGAAATCTTCGCAGCCTTATTTGAATTGGAACTCGCGGGCAAAGTCAGGCAGCTTCCGGGCAAGAATTTTGTTAAAAGCTTTTAGCTCTTAGCTTTTAGCTCAAGCCCGAGGGCCGAGGGCTGTTATGAGAAACTACGAAGACCTGCAAGTTTGGCAGAAAGCGCATGGACTGACGCTTGCGATATACAAAAGTACTCAAGGCTTTCCAAACGAAGAACGATTCGGGCTTACGAGTCAATTTCAAAGGTCTTGCTCTTCAATCGGCGCCAATCTCGCCGAGGGGTGTGGCAGACGATCTGACGCCGAAATGGCGAGATTTGTACAGATTGCAATGGGATCTGGTGCAGAGCTTTCGTATCATCTACGACTCGCGCGGGATTTGAATTTTCTCTCGAGGACATGCTTCGAGCACCTCCGGTCGGATCTCAGCGAAGTGATGCGAATGCTGTCGTCGCTGTCGCTAAGACTCAAACCGAGAGCTGAGGTGGTTCAGCTAAAAGCTAAGAGCTAAAAGCTAAGAGCTAAAGCGGGTAGCTGACAGTTCTGTCCCATTCATGCTAGTTTCACATCTACCGAGGTCACGTTGTCCAAGGGCTTAGTAATAGTCGAGTCGCCTGCCAAGGCGAAGACCATCGAAAAATATCTGGGAAAGGGCTACACAGTCGAGGCTTCCCTCGGCCATGTCAAAGATCTGCCCAAGAGCACCCTGGGCGTCGACATCGACAATGACTTCGAAACCGAATACATCGTCATCCCCGGCAAAGAGAAAGTTGTCGCCAAGCTGAAGAAGCTGGCCCTCTCGGCGGATACCATTTATCTCGCCCCCGACCCGGACCGCGAAGGCGAGGCCATCGCCGCCCACCTTGCTGAGGAACTTGGCAACGGCTCCAGGAAAAAAAGAAAAAAGAAAACGGAGGAAGACGAGCGCTTCCGCCGCGTTACTTTCAACGAGATCACCAAGCGCGCCGTCCAAGCGGCGTTCGAGCACCCTCGCAGCATCGATCAGCACTTGGTCGACGCGCAGCAGGCCCGCCGCGTGCTGGATCGTTTGGTGGGCTATCAGGTCTCTCCCTTGCTGTGGGACAAAGTCCGCCGTGGCCTCTCCGCTGGTCGCGTCCAAACCGTCGCGCTGCGCCTGATCGTTGAACGCGAGCGCGAAATCAAAGCCTTCGAGAAGAAGGAATACTGGACGATCGACGCCCACCTTGCCGCCGCCAAGCCACCAGCTTTCGACGCTCGCTTCCTCGGCAAAGGCGAAGAAAAGATCGAGATTCCGAACGGCGACGAAGCCGAGAAACTCCGCGCCGCACTTGAGAAAGCCGACTGGACAGTTCGCACCGTTGACCGCAAAGAACGCAGACGCAACGCGGCTGCTCCCTTCACCACCAGCAAGCTGCAGCAAGACTCCTCACGCAAACTGCGCTTCAGCGTGAAACGTACCATGATGATCGCCCAGCGCCTCTACGAAGGCGTCGAACTGGGAGAGGAAGGCTCCATCGGTCTCATCACCTACATGCGTACGGACTCCACCCGAGTCTCGAACGACGCCCTGACCGAGGTCCGTGAGTACATCAAATCGCAGTATGGCGATTCTTATTTGCCGGAATCACCCAATACATATAAGGAGAAGAAGGAAGCTCAAGGTGCGCACGAGGCCATCCGCCCAACCTCGGCCATGCGCCATCCCGATCAGATCAAGCAATATCTGAAAGAAGATGAATACAAGGTTTACAAGCTGATCTGGCAGCGCTTTGTCGCCTCGCAGATCACCCCCGCCGTCTTCGATCAGACCACCGTCGATATCGATGCAGTTTCCGCCACCGATACTTTCTGGTTCCGCGTGACCGGCTCAGTTCAGAAGTTCGACGGCTTCCTTAAGGTCTACAGAGAGTCTAAGGAAACGGAAGACGAAGAAGACGAGGAGCGCAAGCTCCCGCCGCTGGAACCCGGCCAGAACCTGACGCTGCGCACCCTGAAACCCGAACAGCATTTTACCGAGCCGCCACCCCGCTACAACGAGGCCTCACTCGTGAAAGAGCTCGAAGAACGCGGCATCGGCCGTCCCTCAACCTACTCGGCGATTCTCAGCACCATCCAGGAACGCCAATACGTGCAGAAGCTCGGCGGCAAATTTGTGCCCACGGAAATCGGCCTGGTCGTCACCGACTTACTGATCGAAAACTTCCCCGACATCTTCGACGTGCAGTACACCGCGCGTTTGGAGGAGGAACTCGACGAAATCGAAGAAGGCAAAGAAAAGTGGACTGACGCCCTCGCCGAGTTCTACAAAAAATTCGAAAAAGACCTCCGCTATGCACAGAAGCACATGGAAAACATCAAGCGGATGGAA
>QIAA01000235.1 GCA_003224905.1 Acidobacteriota bacterium | reverse complement strand
TCCTACTTAATGTAGTAGCCGGAGATTCTCCACCTGCCATCTTTGTCGAGCATGGGAGTGATGGTCTCGGCTGAGGACTGCTTGTTCTCGAAGCTGCTTTCGTATTGGATCACCACGTACTCGCCATCGGGGGCACCGGGCAGCGTCTTGGTATAAGAGGCACTCTTGAACTTGCGCAAAGTCAGCTTCCCAAATGGATCGCGGCTCGCGTGCAGCATACTGCGCCATTGCTCTTTGCTGACGTGCGATTTGAAGAAAGATGAAGCTTCCTGCCAGCTATCGGCGTACTTGCCGGAATCGACCAAGATTAGCCAGGAGCCCGCGGCTTGACGCGCGAGTTGTTCGGGACTTTGTTGGGTTTGGGCTGGAGAAAAAGCCAACAGAACTGAAAACCATAGTGCACAGGTTAGATTCATTTTGATTCGCCAGTTCATTACTAGTGCTCCCCGGAGCCTATTGACAATCGTGTTTGAACAGATGTGGCCTCGACCTTTGCTTAGGACTCGAGTCAGTCCTCGAATCTACCCTCCCCGCCTCGCCTTCAACTCCGCCAATAGTTGCTCGATCCGGTCTTCCTTCTCCAATGCAGCGAACCGGCCCTCGACGTCGTCCGCAAGCGCAATTTCGGATTTGGCCTGGCTGGCCGCTTCGCTGTACGCCACCTTGCGCTTCATGCGCTCGAAGGCGGCAGCTCCTGAACCATTCCCGGCGGTGGTCTTTGCGTCAGTTGCCTTACCCACAGCACGTGCCCTGCGATGTTGTGCAATCAAGAGATCAGCTTTCGCCTGCGCTTCGGTGAGCTTCTGCCCAAGCTGCCGCAAAGCGGATTTCAGATTTTCTACCTGAGCTTTCTGATCTGTAACCTGTTGGGCGAATCCTGCGCTGAGATCCCGATAGCTCTCTACGCGCTGCAGAGCAGCGCGCGCCAAATCGTCTTGCTTCTTGTCCACGGCTAATTCGGCTTTGCGCATCCACTCGGCCACCTTGTCCTCGTTTTCTTTCTGTTTCTTTTCCAGAAGATGGTGGTCGGCGATGGCGATCGCGACCTGCGTCTTGACCTGGAGAAGCTGGTTCTCCATGTCGAGAATGACTTGCTTGATCATCTTCTCCGGGTGCTCCGCCTTGTCGATCAAATCATTCAGGTTGGCCCGAACTAAGGTTGAAACTCTTTCAAGTAACGGCATGATATGACTCCTTTCCAATAGTTAGCCCTGAACATGTGGAGAAGACAGCCGCCCTCGGCTGTCCGGCCGAGCGAAGCTCGGCGGATCTTCGCCCGTGCCGTGTGCTTCATGCGCGTTAGCGCACTCCACGCAGGCATTCCGGCCCGAGCGGTTTCCGATCAGGATCCCGATAGCGATGCCGAGTCCCAGCCAGAGCCCGATATTTCCGGCGATGACTCCGACAGCCGCCCCCAGACCAGCGCCAAGCGCGATGCCCAGGGCAATTTGTGCTTTCTTCATGACGAGCGCCCCACGGCACATCCTTTTTGTCAGAACCTGGGACGGGGCAAAGCCCCATCCCCAGGTTGTACTCACTTTCCGTTCGACGGCGGCAGAGCTTCCGGTTTCGGCTCTTTGTCGCCAATGGTGCGCACCTTTGATAGCAGCTCGCCCATGCTCATGCCCGAGAGCGTCTCGAACAGAGCAGGAACTTGCGCCGCCATCTTGGTCAGATCGCCCGTGATCTTGTGCATACCGGTGGCGTCGCCGTTGCCGGTCGAAACCACCGTGATCTTGTCTACGTTCGCCAGCGGCGCCGCCATAGCTCTCACTATCTCTGGCAAGGTGGTGAACAGCTTGTCCACGACAGCGGCCTGGTTGTACTCCTGATACGCTTCGGCCTTCACGTTCATCGCACGGGCTTCGGCGTCGCCCTTCTTGAAAATGATCTCGGCTTCGGCTTCTCCTTGTGCGCGAATCGAAGACGCGTGACCTTCGGCTTCGATCACCAGGCGTTGCTTTTCGGCTGCGGCGAGCGTCTCGATCCGTTGACGCTCGATCTCGGCTTGTTTGAGCACGGTCGCGATCAGCTCTTTCTCGCGGCGGGCAATTTCGGCTTCCTGCACTTTCACCTGCTGTTCTTTCTCGACTTGCTGCACCTTCACCTGCTCCGCGATCACCTGCTGCTGCATGATGTTGGTCTGAATGTCATAGGCCTTGTCAGCTTGCGCCTGCTGCCGTTTCGTGACCTCCAGAAACTGCGCCCTTTTGACCTCGAGATCACGTTGCGACTCAGCTTGCTTGGCCAGAGAAAGTGTTTCCGCCAGCACACGTTCCTGATCAGCTTGTGCTTTAGCAACTGCCGATTCTCGCTGTGCGAGGGCCCGCTTTATCGCAGTATCGCGATCCGCTTCGGCGGTAGCCACGTCGGCGTCGCGCTTGATACGGGCTATATCCGGCCGGCCCATGTTGATGATGTATTCGTTTTTGTCGCGGACTTCCTTGATGGTGAAGGAAATCACCTCCAGCCCCATCTTGTTCATGTCATCGGCGCAGGTGGAGCGCATGCGGTCGCCGACCATCTCCGGCTGCTTGACGATCTCTTCCACCGTGAGCTGCCCGATGATCCCGCGCAGGTGACCTTCCATGACCAGTTTGATCAGAGCTTCTCGTTCCTGATCAGTCTTAGTGAGGAACTGTTCGGATGCGGTCAGGATCGATTCGGTGTCCGATTTCACTTTGATTTGTGCCACGGCTTCGACAGTCACGGCCACACCTTGACGTGTGTAGAGATCCTGCTGCGGTGCGACGTCGAAGGACATTAATTCCAGAGAAAGGTCGCGGCAGTTTTCGACCATGGGGAAGATGACCGTGCCGTGCCCCTTCACCACGCGTGTACCGCGGAATCCGTACACCACGAGGGCTTCATGCGGCCCCGCTTTCCGATAGAGACTCGCCAGCATGCTCATCAACAGCAGCAGGGCAAGAACTGACAGTCCCGCGATAATCCAAATTTCCATAGCTATTCCAAACATATCGCCTCCTCTCACAACTCAGAACCTGTGCCCCGAGCCGAACAACTCGCGGCTCTCACCTTGCGGGCGAGCGCGGCTTGCAACTACGCCGACCCCTTACCGTCAGACTCGACAGTCATGACCGAGTCTTCCCCCGCCATTTCTGTCCACAGACGGACGTACGCAATTCCTTTTTCATAACGCGTAACTATGATTTCGATACCCTTGGAAATCGCGCTGCCGTCTTCGGCACGCGCTCCACACGTGCGGCGAGTTCCAGCTTGCGAGTAAATGATTTCTCCCGTGCCCCCCTCGCGAATGGAGCTGGAAATCCGGCCAAGTACCCCGACCATTTCGTAATCCGTCGGATCCATGTCTTCCTCGGCGGACATGAGTACGCGGGTAAGAAAGAGGTAAATAATCGCCGCGCCAACGAACCCACTAAATATGGCGACGCCGAATCCGACAACAAACCACACTGTCCAAAAACGTGTGAGGAGGTAACCCGTTCCGCCGAACCACGCCAGGAAAGCCGCCAGCGTGATGGGATTCAGCGGAGAAACACCGGTGCCTCGTGCGTGATGTGCCTGCGAACCGTGTCCTGCCGCATGAGTATGGGTGTGTCCCAGATGAAGATGCCCACCGACATGGCCATACGCGCCGCCGAAATGGGGCAAGTGCCAGTGCAAGCCGCCCAAGAGAAGAGAAAGCAGGCTGAACATGAATCCGACCGCAAAACAGATCAGATAGAAATCTGCCCAGGTCATGGCCGCCTCCTAGTTCCGTTTGTGCCCGCTGCTTCCGGCTTTAACGCTTCCAGCAAACGATCCGCAAGCCCCGGTGTATCCAGAATCGCGCCGAGCAGCAGCAGGCAGCGTCGCGTGTCTTTTTCCCGCGCCAGTTTGATCAGAATCTTGCTCACTTCCGCGTCAGCCGCAAAACGTTCCGAGGCCTGCAACAGCCACACATCGAGCTTGCCTTCGGTGGTACGCAGATCGGAGGTCAACTCCGTGTGATACCCCTTGGGGTCGTCAACCAGAAAACCAGGATGCACCTTGAAAAACTTTGCCAGCAGCGTTCGGGTCGATTGCGTCATATGGGGCCGCGAGCCATTTTCGATTTGCGAAATATAAGACTGGCTGATGCTCTTGCCCTGTTCTTTACGGATAT
>QIAA01000234.1 GCA_003224905.1 Acidobacteriota bacterium | reverse complement strand
TCCTCGTTTGCTTGAAAGGGCACGCTGATGAGCGAAGCGATTGGATTGGCAAGTTCCTTGGCCAACTTGTCTGCCTCATCGGCTTCAGCAGAGGATTCGGTTACCGCGGCCAAGCTGAAATTCTTATGTGTCTGAAACGGCAAGCTGAGCCGAGCCCCCTCAAAAGGCTCGCCAGCTACGTTGCCGTTTGTAACAACGTCCTCAGATTCCGTCGCACGAATCGCCGGACCCGCTGACAGAATTCCCAGTATGAGAACGGCGCTTCCCAAAAGGACTTGAGGCCGCTTCATATTACCCACACCTCAGTCACTTTGTAATCTCGATAAGGGCAGCGCCGAATCAGGACACCACCCTCGGATCGTCTATGACAACTTACCAATCTCCCAAGGACGCCGTGCCCATCGGACCAAAGCCGTCGAACTGCTCAACTTCGACGTGGTGGGGCCCCGCGCCCTCGTATGTCATCGTCGGCGGTGGATTGATCATCTGTTGACCCGGTTGACTCGGTTGACCGGCCGGCTGGCCACCTTGCTGCGCCGCAAGCGCCTGTTTGTAGGCGTTGAATTGCTTTTGTTTTCCGACGTAGATCCTGTCCTTCGTGCCAGTCGGATACACGTAGTACAATTTCCCGTTGTACTTCACGGCCGAGACCCTGCCTTGGGCCAACCCGTTGACCGCTTGTTGTTGTTTCGGCGTCGTGACCGTAATGACCTTAAACCCGGACTGTCCGAGCAAGGCCTCTTTCTGAGCGACGACCGATTGACTGCTGCCAGTGGTCTCGCAGGCTGTCATTAGAGCCAGGACCGCCCCGATGCTGACGATACTTATTAGGGTTAGTAGCTTTTTCATATGTTTCGTTTGGGTGCGTTGTTTTGTTTGTATTCTATAAAAATTCCAGAGCCGAATTCCAAGCACTAATACGCCGCTCGCACGTTGGCAATAGGACTTTAGGGCAATATGCAGAGGAAGAAGTTTCTTTGGAGCGCACTCATTTGCCGTCAAATGGAAAAATCACCTTGCAATCGTTCTTCATGCTGATGACTGTCCAGCCATTCTTGTCCGCCTCGGCCATTAGCGCCTCGTTCAAATTTGCGGGACAGGCATCGGGCCGAAGAATATCCGCAGCACTTTTTCCCTCCCAATCACGCGCACCAGTTCGTGCATCGTGCAGTACATAACAATCAGCACCAGCAAAATGATCTGGATAGCCCAGAAATGCGGCCACATGATTTCCGCCAGTAGCTTCCTGTTGCCGGCCACGAAGCCGCCAGTTTGCCGCCAAAAATCGATAAGGCGCTCCAGATAGTGAATTAGCGTGGCCGCCAGAAGGTAGATCAAGGTTTTCCATGCAACGTTGTAGATCAGCGGTTTATTGGGAAAGCGATTGATCATCGGCAGCATGTCCGCGATTAACACTGCCTTGCCCAGAATGAGGGCGGCGACCGCAATCGACATCGAAGACAGTGGCGAAATCCCGGTTCCCTTCAACATCAACACGCGAACGAACGCCACGATATGGAGCGCGACGAAAAAGTAGATCGTCGGTGGGAGCAACGCAAAGAACTCCTCCTTGAGCTTGGTGGATAGTTTGGTCATGGAGTTAAATTGCCATGAGTCTTATCGGTTTCATGGTTCTTGTTCCCGCATCTGGTTAGGACGGATGCACCGCACGTTTCATGATCGCAGGGATCAGGTGATTGATAAAAAGCGGGCGGCTCTTGTGCGAGCCGCCCGCCGTGAAGGTCATTTATGTTACTGGCCGGGGCCTTTGCTGGCCGCCTCCGCCTCTTGCATCTTTTTCCCCATCTCCGCTTTCACCGCGTCAAGATTGAAGCTCGCGCCCAGCTGCATCGGCGGGTAATCGAGGAAGGTCTGGAGTTCCTTGCCCATCACCTGCTGGACGAACACAAAGCGCCAGAATTGGAACTTGAACCAATCGAAGTATTGCTGTCCACCTTCTTTCGTCCCATTGTTTGGCCAGCCTTGCCGCTCAAAAGGATCGAGACGCAGGTTGATCAGGTAAGGCACATCCGGTTTAGTCTTTTCACCAAGCCAACCCTGAGGTTGATCGATGAACCGGTACTTGTAGTCGTCAATGCGAATCGCGCCGACGGTGCTTTCGCCGAGGTAGAAGATCTCGTGACGCGCAGACGGGCCTTTGCCGGTGATCAGGTCCATCTGATTGTAGCCGTCCAGATGGTTCTTGTAGGTCCGGTCGCCGAGTTTTACACCCTTAAGCAACTGGTTAGTAATGTCCGGGTTGCCGGCTGCCGCGAGGAAGGTAGGAAACCAGTCCAAGCCGGAGAAGATGCCGTTCTGCACCGAGTCCGCCGGCACATGGCCGGGCCAGCGCAGAATAGCCGGCACGCGAAAGCCGCCTTCCATAACCGTCCCTTTGCACTGCGCGAACGGCGTGGTGCCGCCATCGGGCCAGGTGAAGAGTTCAGTGCCGTTGTCGGTGGTGAAGACGACAATGGTGTTGTCATCCAAGCCAAGGTCCTTGAGCTTCTGCATCACCAAACCAATATCGTCATCGAGCTGAGCCATGCCGGCTTCCTCTTCTGACCAGCCATTCTCCGCGTTGCGCATCTTCTCGTACTTGTCGGAAAGATGGGTGACGATGTGCATGCGTGTCGGGTTCAGCCAGCAGAAGAACGGCTTACCGTCCGTTTTGGCCTTTTCGATGAACTTCAAAGCGAGATCGCGAATCTCATTATCGACGGTCTTCATCCGCTCGGGATAAAGAGTACCGGCATCCTCGATCTTCTGTTTGCCGATTTTGCCCCAGCGCGGCATCTCGGTGGTGTCATCCGTAGTGGTCGCCCAGGAATGAACCATGTTGCGCGGGCCGACTTTATCCAGAAGATCCTGCGGGTAGTTGGGATGCGCCGGGTCTTCCATCGCGTCCAAGTGATACAGGTAGCCGAAGAACTCGTCGAAGCCGTGGACAGTAGGCAGGAATTCATTCAGATCTCCGAGATGGTTTTTGCCGAACTGGCCTGTGGCATAGCCCTGCGCCTTGAGCGCGGTAGCAATAGTGCAAGCCTGTGCGGGGATTCCGATTTTGGCTCCCGCCTGGCCGACCGTGGTCATGCCGGTGCGGATGGGCAACTCGCCCATGATGAAGTTCGCGCGCCCCGCCGTGCAGCTTGCCTCGGCGTAATAATCGGTGAACAACATGCCTTCCTTGGCCATCTTGTCGAGGTTCGGCGTCTTGCCGGCCATCAGGCCGCGATGGTAGGCGCCGATGTTCCACATGCCGATATCATCGCCCATGATGAATAGGACGTTGGGTTTGTCTGCCGCCTGACTCGGAGCAGCCGCGCACATCAGCGCGGCTAATGCGGTCAAGGTGTGACTAAGTAATTTGTATCTCATTTATGTCTTCTGGTTGTTTATGTTTTTTTGATTTGAAATTGACGGCCACTCCCAACTGCGCAGATCAGCCAATTCGCCCCTTAAGTTTGCGCGAAGTAGTGCCCATCTAACGTGCATTCTTCCCGCGAGCGTGTTGACGCGCAATTGGACTTTGGTCGTACTAAGTCGTTGCTACACCTTGCCCCAAAGCGCTATGCCCCCTAGCGATGGCCAGGTCTTTTTCAGGGATTGCCTGAGCCGTTTCTTTCGATACGGATAGTTACTATCGCATGGCAGGCTGGGACAATTGCTGCGCACCGACAGGTTGCGGGCGAGCTATTGATCGACGTGCAGTGCCATCACGGGATGAATTTCCCAAACTGCGTATTTCTTAGATTTAGTTCGTTGGTTTGAATTATCCGCAGACACGTGCTGCACATCGAAAAAGGCCTGGCCTGTGACCGTGATTATATGCTGCTCGCGCATTTGGAGCTTTTGGGATTCCTTGAAACTGAAAGGAAAGCTCTGCGTCGTCCAACCGAAAACAGTCTGCCGAAGCTCACACCATATGGAGCCGACGGGAATTTCGGCACCAACACTTCCCGCTTTCTTGCCCTCGGCATCTTTGAGCACGAGTGTGATGTCCCCGTCTGCTTCGACTTTTACGCCAACAAGGCGGCCAGTGAGGTTATACCATTTTTGTTCAGCTGCGATTCTCGTATCCGTCTCAGCCGTCAAAGGCTCATTCGGAGCTGGCCCTTTCCACTCGCAAATCTGCGACGGCGTAA
>QIAA01000141.1:5213-25357 GCA_003224905.1 Acidobacteriota bacterium | reverse complement strand
GGTCACGGAGATTCAGATCTCCGGCAACAGAGCTTTTGCTGCCGACAACATTCGTGAACTGCTTCACCAGAAACTCGGTGAAGCGGCCAACGCGGTTCAACTCAAGCAGGACGTCGAGGCGGTGAAGAGGCTGTACGGAACGAGGGGTTACATGGAGGCGTCAGTCCGGCCGGTACCGGAGTTGGATGATGGCGAGGGATCGGTAAAATATCGCCTGAAAATTGCCGAACGCGACGTCTACAAGATGGGAGAGCTGGAGATTCAGGGGCTTGATAGCCATACTACTGCTCATATGGTTGAAGCATGGAAGTTGCGCGGCGGCGATCCATATGATTCCAGCTATCCTGCGAAGTTCCGGGAGGAGACGAAGGATTTTCTTCCTTCCGGGGAATGGAATGTCGCTCTGCACGAAAGCGTGGATGAAAAAGACAAAGTTGTGGACGTCACCATGAGGTTTGATCCGAAGATGTCGCGGTGAGCTTGGCGGCTGCATCTAACCCGGTAAATACATATCGAAGGAGAAAGAACTAAATGGTTTTGAGGAGACTCGCCGTTTCACTAGCAACACTGTTAACGAGCACTGCGCTCAGTATCTCGCCCGCTTGGGCTGACGACAAGGCACAGACATTCACCGGACGTGTGAGCGACGCGATGTGTGGGGCGCATCACATGATGGAGGGCGGCGCCGAGGATTGCACTCGGGCGTGCGTGAAGAAGGGATCGAAGTACGCCTTGGTTGTCGGCGAGAAGGTGTACACGCTGGATACAAGTGACAAGGCTACCCTGGACAAACTGGATCAACTGGCCAACAAGAATGCCAAGGTCACTGGAACCGCGAGCGGGGACACGATCGCAGTGAAGTCAGCCGTGGCCGGCAAGTAGCCTCAAGATACGACTCTAGCGAGGAGGCGTGTGCTCGAACGGCAGCTTTGTGTAGCGCGCCTTCTCGACCTCAATCACGAGCACCACTCTGCCCTCAGGACTCCGGAACGGAAACGGTTTTCCCGTGTACTTGTGCGAGGATCGTATCCATGTACTTGAAATCGCCATCAGGACGCCGCTCAACTACTCGCCCACGAAGCTGGGCCTCCTGATAGGGATCGTGGAAATCGATAATAGAGAGCGAAACCCGCGGATCGCGCTGCGTGTTTTTCGCTTTCAGTGAACCTTCTCCCGTGCAGATCAGGATGCGATCATCTTCACGGCCTATCCAAACGGGTACGCTCTGCGGTGAGCCGTCGGGCATGAGAGTGGCAAAATGAGCGAAATTAGGAGCATCGATCAACCCTTTGATTTCGCTGGAGAGTGCAACCGGCATAGCTGCGTTCCCAAAAGTAATGGCGGAGAGAGAGGGATTCGAACCCCCGATACGGTTTCCCGTATACACGCTTTCCAAGCGTGCGCCTTCAGCCACTCGGCCATCTCTCCGGCGCGGATTTTGCTCAGGAGGGAACCCTTTTTTGATTCTATGGTAGCAGTCTCGGGAACTGCAACTAAGGTGATGTTCTGGAAGCGAAAGCTTTAACCGCGAAGATTGCAAAGAATTGGCAAAGGGCGCTTTGCAAGAGTTCTGCAGTGCCGCTCGATTCCGATGGTGTTTCTGTCGTAACTTCTCTTTCGCCCCTTCGGGGCTCGCTCCTGACCCGCTTATGACCCAGGGCTCGCGCCCTGGGCTGCATTCTTCCGCCGCTTCGCGGCTGTTTTTGCCGGCCGCGTTCCACTTAGCCAATTGTCCAGCAGCTGCGAGAGAGACTCCGATGAACTATTCCTTTTTCTCATGTAACTGCTGCGCGAGGTAGTTCTCGATTCCCATTTCCTGAATCGCGTGCAGCTGCGCCTCCAGCCAATCGATGTGCTCTTCCTCGTCGACCAGAATCTTTTGCAGCAAGTCGCGCGAGCCGTTATCGCCGGCCTTCACGCAGGTTTCGATCCCGGCATTCAGGCGCTTGACGGCATCGTATTCGACGTCCAGATCGTTTTGTAGCTGCGCCTTTACGTTTTGGCCGATGTTGATCTTGAAGTAGTCGCTCATGTTGGGAGTGCCATCCAGATAGAGAATGTGCTCCATCAACTTCTCGGCGTGCTGCATCTCTTCGATCGACTCGGCGCGTGTGTGTTTGGCAAGTTGTTCGTATCCCCAGTTCTCGCACATTTCGGCGTGCAGAAAGTACTGATTGATCGCGGTGAGCTCAGCCTTCAGAACCTGATTCAGCACGGCAATAACTTTGGGATCACCTTTCACGATTCGCCTCGCAAGAGTAATGCGCGTTTGTGGAACCGACAAGACTAACACCGTCATCGGCAAAATGGTGAAAGGAACAACAAACGAATTAGGTCCGCAGAAAAAGTTGGATGGCGCACCTCAGTGGCTAAAGCCTGCCGCCATTTCAGGAGCTTTATCGCAGCGCTGGAAGTGTGTGCGCGAGAATTCTGTCGTGCCTGCGGCACTCAACAATTTTGTTCCACTCGACCCGGCGCTGAAGCGCCGGGCTATTATCAATCGCCCGCGTTGCGGGCTGTATTTGAGCGAGTTGTTCCACGGAGTCATCAATAATTGAGTTCTCACGCACACACTGGAAAGCGCTGCGCCACCCAAAATCATTTTTTCCGCGTGCTAGGAAAGCTTAGAGGGGCTGGAAAGCGTGGGCGAAGGCGCGGAAGGGGCAGTGCCGTTTCCCGATGAGGGAGCAGTAGCCATTGGAGCTTTCACAACGCCATCCAAGATGCGATTGTTCAGACAGAACAAAGCAAGCTCAAGGCGGTCGGCGACGCCCAACTTATCGTAAACCTTGCGCAAGTAATTCTTGACCACTTGTTCGGTGGTCCCGACTTTTTGCGCGATTTCCTTGTTCTTCATGCCCTGCGTGACGCAGGAGACGATCAACGCCTCTTTTGGAGTTAGCTGCACCTTGGGACGGGTCGAAGCTGGGCGAGTTCCCTGCGCACGGTAGGCTTCAAGCACCCACTGAATTGCCTGGCTGTCAAGCCACGGCTCGCCTTGCGAGACCTTGCGCAGGCAATCGACCAGCAATTCCGGCTCGACTTCGCGGGAGACGATGCCGTGGACTCCGCGACGAAACAGTTCGAGCGTGAGTTCTTCGTTGGGTTCCTGGGTTACCACTACCACCCGAAGTCCGGGCGCTTGCCGCAAGAATTCAGAGATCGCTTCCACCGCGTTCCCAGCAAGCGCGGCCTCCAGTATCAGCACGTCACCAGCGAACTTCTTCACCGCCGAAAGCGCCTGGCCCAGAGTCTCAGCCTGACCTACAACGCGGATATCATCCTCGAGGGCAAATATTTTGCGAAGGCCGGCGCGGAAGATAGCCTGCGTGTCGGCGACGATGACACGAATGAAGTGGCCGTTGGCATCGCTCTCGGGCGGCTGCCCGGCCTGCGCTTCTCCACCCATGACCGGAATGGTTGACATCAATTCCCTTTATGCCCTTACTGGCGCTCAAAACGGTATTCGTCGATTACCACGCCTACGCCGCGGCGGCCTTCTTCTTCAAAACTCCTGACTACGCGGCCGCGGCAATCGATTTGAACATCGTTTTCAGCGCCGACAACATTGGCGGGCAGTGAAATTGTGAAGTCCAAGCGCGAGCCGACGGGCATATCTGACTCCATCTGGAACAGAACGCCGTTGGCGGAAATGTTCTGCGTTTCTGCGGTGCTTGCGCCGGACTCGGACTTCACAGAAATCGGCAGCTTGAGCGGAAAGCGCGCGGCGCCCTGCACATCCGAGAAAACCTTGCGCGCAGATTTCTTGCCAAGC
Source organism: Acidobacteriota bacterium (assembly GCA_003224905.1). GTDB lineage: Bacteria > Acidobacteriota > Terriglobia > Terriglobales > Acidobacteriaceae > QIAA01. The sequence continues at coordinate 21,582 of QIAA01000141.1, read as the reverse complement.
TCATCTTTCGTCGAACCTGCGGACACAGACGCAGCTTCGTCGCGCACTTCAGGGGCGAGGTTGCCATCGTTCGCAGGTATGCCATTGTTGGACATTACGCCGCAGCTTACACTGCGGTATCAGGTGAGGAAAGTTACCGAAGTCATGCGACTGGAGGCGGTAAATCCTTGCGGGTCACGGCATTGCGGGGCTCTTACGCATTCCATCCGAACACTAAGGGAGCTATTTAATATGGCAGGTAGCCAAACCGCGCTTCTCCAGATATTGCTGGTGATAATCTTCGGCTTCGTAGAAAGTTGTGGCGGGGACGATCTGCGTTACGATCGGCTTGCTGTAGCGGCGGGATTTTTCCAGCGTGTCTTTTGAAGCTTTGGCCGCGGTTTCCTGCTCGGGCGAATGGAAAAAGATTGCTGAACGATATTGCGTGCCCCAGTCGGGGCCCTGGCGGTTGAGCTGCGTGGGGTCGTGATTGTCCCAGAACACTTCGAGCAGCTTATCGTACGAAATTTTTGTGGGATCGAAATCCACTTCTACGGCCTCGGCGTGGCCAGTGCCATCGGTGCAGACGTCCTTGTAAGTTGGTTTGTCGAAATGGCCGCCGCTGTAGCCGACACGCGTCGAAGTCACGCCTTCCAACTGGCGGAAGGTGGCTTCAACACCCCAGAAACAGCCTGCGGCAAAAGTGGCTTTGGCCATATGAGCAGTCTCCGATATTATTTAACCACATAGATCAGATGAACTTCCCCTTCACGCGGATACGCGCGGATGAGCGCGGCTTGGGCATCCGCACGAATCGGCAGGGATTGAAGTCCCTTCTCTTCCATTGACCAAGCCACCTTCTCACGATAGAGTTCATCCCAAGTTGTTCCACCTCGCTCCCGAGGCTCTGTGGATCCGAGCTTTTCGCCGTTTGCCAGGCATTTTCGGCGTTTCTGTGCGCTCCTTCTGGGGCTCGCCCTCGCGCCTTCCGCAGTTGCTTTCGCACCTGGCTTCCAGCGTCAGCGGCGAGTCGGTTTTACGTCTGGCGATCAATGGGAACCTGCGCTCGCCGCTGACGGCTACGGCCACGTGTACATTTTGTATCCCCAGTACAGGTCGGTTCCTGATTGCGCGACTTGCCCGCTACCCAGCATGACCTTGTTGATCAGCAACAACGGTGGCCTTGAGTGGCAAGCTCCGCGTGCGATTGCGGGTTCGGCGTCAGGGCAGTTCGATCCTCAAATCCTCGTGGATTCCGGCGACCGAAAAACAGTTTACGCTTCCTGGCTTGAGAATCAGAAACACGACGTCATGATTGCCAAGTCTGTGGACTTCGGACAGAGCTGGTCTGTAGCGATTGCAGTGCGCACGACAGCCGAGGCCGATAAGCCCGTGCTTGCTGTGCGAGCGGCGGATGTTTACGTTGGGTTCAATCAAGGGCATACGCTGCAGGTGGCGGCGTCGCACGATGGCGGCGTGAGTTTTTTGCGGTCGCAAATCCAGGCGAGCGTTTTATTTCGCAGTTCGTTGCTGTCTGGAGCGACCGTCGATCCCAGCGGAAATGTGTATTTCGCATGGACAGGATACCCGCGCATTGGAGCGTCTGCAGCGCTGTTCGTTAGTAAGTCTGCCGACGGCGGAGAGAGCTGGAGCAGCATCGCCCTCGACGTTTCTGCTGCCCCTCCGGGTTGTGCAAAGAAGAAGTGTGAGTGGTCTTTTCTGGGTGCACAGATCGTAATCGCGTCCGATGAGGCTGGAACGGTATATGGGTTATGGAATTCCGGGACGGTGTCCGGCGCACCGGAGCGGATTTATTTCGCGTCGTCCACAACTGCGGGTGAGACCTGGTCACCGAAGATGAACATTTCTAAAGCGGCCGCGGGCGTGGAGCATGCGTTCCCGGCAATCATGGCGGGAGGGGCGGGCGACGTGCGGATTGCATGGATGGATACGCGCAGGCGTCCGCTGTGGAATACGTACTATCGCAGCTCCACGAACGGCGGCGCCAGTTGGTCGGCTGAGACGAAGCTGTCGAGCTTCGTGCCTGGATACAGCTACGTGCGACCGCAGGGGTTCAGCTTTCCTTTCGGAGACTACTTCGCGCTAGGGATCGACGGTCTCGGACAGACGCACGCGGTCTGGGGTGAGGGAGCCAATTACGACAGCCCGGGCAGTATCTGGTACACCAGCGGACGGTAACTTCAGACGCGCGGATGCGCGCGAGCTTCACTCCATGACAAGTCCGCCGGTGAGTTCAGCGACGCGGGCGACGCCGTGTTCCACGCACCAGTCATCCAGCTCAACTACGATCTTTTCGGTTGCGACCGGGTCCCAGTAACTGGCTGTACCGATCTGGACGGCAGCGGCACCGGCCAACATGTACTCCACAACATCCGCTGCGGTGGAAATTCCGCCCATTCCAATCACAGGAATCTTTACGGTTTTGGCGGCGTCGTAAACCATTCGCAAAGCTATCGGCTTAATCGCGGGACCTGAGAGTCCGGCAGTGACGTTGGCGATGCGGGGTTTGCGAGTCTCGGGATCGATGGCCATCGCTATGAAGGTATTCACCAGCGAGATTGCATCGGCTCCGGCTTCTTCGGCTACCTGGGCCATGTGAGCGATGCTGGTCACGTTTGGTGATAGCTTCACGATCAACGGGCGGAGGGCGATGCGTTTGACTCGATTCACCAGATCGTCGAGGGAATGGGGATCGCCGCCAAACTGCACGCCGCCCTGCACGGTGTTGGGGCAGGAGACGTTCAGTTCGTAGGCCGCAATACCCAAGCCTTCGTTGAGGATTTCAATCGTGCTCTCATAATCTTCGCTGGTGTAGCCGAAGACATTCGCGAAGACGACGATATTCTTGATCTTCTGCAGCTTCGGCAATTTTTCTTCAATGAACGCGCGCGCGCCAATGTTTTGTAAGCCAATCGCATTCAGCATGCCTGCAGGAGTCTCATACAGACGGGGAGGCGGGTTGCCGGCCATCGGCTCTCGCGAAAGTCCTTTGACGACGAAGCCTCCCAGGCGATCAAGGTGAACGACATCTTCGAACTCGACGCCGTATCCGAAGGTTCCGCTAGCAGCGATGATCGGATTTTTAAGCCGAATGCCGGCGATCTCGACCCGCAGATCTGCGTGGTCGGAGCCGGGGGCCTGAGATTTCTTCACTGCGGCCCTCCTGATGCCCGCCTGATCGGCGCAAGCGCTTCCGTAAGCACGCGTCCAATAGCGTGCGTAGGGGCATTGATGCCGAGGAGTGAGGCCAGAGTCACCGCCAAATCCACCGGTTCGGCGTGCGTGCGATAGGTCCCCGGCTGAAAGGCAGAGCCATAGAAAATCAGTGGAACATGGGTGTCATAGGTGTAGGGTGAACCGTGATCTGCGCCGTTGGTTACGCCTACCGTAAATGGAGCGGGAACCCCGATTACATACCAGCCGCCCAGCGGCGAGTAGCTGTGCTCATACTTAAGGCCCATTTCCGTGCGCGGAACATCTCCGCGCTGCAACTGTGTGCGCGTGTAGTACCCGCGCAGTCCAAGGGCCTTTAGCGCCTCTCCTACAGATCGCTCCGCATCTTCTTCGGTCGTTTTGATTGCGGCAAATTCATTGTCGTCCAGCCAGGCGAAAGGATAATCGAAGGCTGCGACGTACTGGGCGCTGCGTCTTTGCGAAAACCTTGCTGACAATGCCTGGTTCATCTGGGCGCGCATGTTGTCAGCCGAAAAACCGGCCGCCGGAATGTGCAGTTTGGCTGCGGCACTCGTCAGCGGAGAGACCCCGTGGTCTGCCGAGAGTGCAATCCAGATATTGGCCAGGCCGATTCGACGGTCGAGAAAGTCGAAGAATGCGGCTAATTGGCGATCTGTCGCCACTGCCATGGCCTGTACTTCGGGTGAATCGGGGCCTGCGTAATGGCCGAGGATATCGTTAGCTGACAAACTGACAATCAAGAGATCGGTTGCCGCTCCGGTGCCCAATTTTTCAGAGGTGACCAGTTCGCGCGCGAATTGCAGCTCGTAATCGTTGCCGAAAGGCGTTGAGCCTACCAACTCATAGAAAGTGGAGGCATTCGCGCTGCCTGGTTTGGTCGAGCGCAGCAGCTTGCCATCAGGGCCGCGCCATTCTTTATTGAGATAGCTTTTCGCGTGCCCGGCGTTGTTGAAATCCTGCGCCCATTTTGGCAGACTGCTTCGATAATAGGTAGATGTGATCCACGTGCCGGTTTCGCCATCGATCCAGTACGCTCCGTCGCTGGAAAAGCCCGCCGACAAGATCGCCGCACGGTCTTTTAGCGCTACGGCAAACACGTGGGCTGAACCGTGAGTGGCGAGTTTGAGCTCGTCCGCAAGCGTGTCGGCGAGCAGGTTATGCGGCGAAGCGCCTGGGTCCTTGCTGGTGATTCCAACGAGCTTGATCCCGTCGTCCTGGACCGAGCTGACCATCGCCTTCTTTCGCGAGTCCCACCATTGATTGTCGAGAATGCCGTGGCTGTTCGGGTAAGCGCCGGTCGCTAAAGTTGCGTGTCCAGGCGCAGTGCGAGTATCAGCGTAGCTGTAATTGCAGTCGGCAAATTTGGCGCCTCGATCGAACAGAAGTTGAAACCCACCCTGGCCGAATTGATCGCGGAAGCGATCCAGGTAATCGGCACGAAATTGGTCAATCACAATTATGAGGATCAGCTTGGGGTGGGCATTGTAGGCCGAGCTGAAGGCATAACATACGAAAAAAGAAAAAAGCAGGATTGGGATTGCTACCACGCGCAGGGCGAGCTTCATCGACGGCTAGTGTACAGTCTGCGAGGTGGAGTTGGCATGTGGATGAAGGGCGGAAGCGCAATTCACAGCATGAATGCTTCCTTGCCTGTTTCCTTGGCAGTGCGCTAACTTGAAAACAAGTGGAACAGGCTTGTTACAAGTGTGGCACCGTTATTACAGAAGGCGTGGCTTTCTGTCCTAAGTGTAATGCCCCGCAGATACGAGTTACTGGGCCTGAACTCGAGACGGCTGCGCCTTCGTCAATCGAAGGAGAATCACTTCACCAGCCCCTTTCTCCGACGGCGACCACAGGCATCGACTGGTCGCAAGGTCTGCCGGCGGCGGCCCTGGCCGGATTGATCGCATCGATTCTAATGGCCATTCCTTTAGGTGCGTCTTTCGGATTAGGAATGCTCGCCGCCGGCTTCCTGGCAGTCGTCTTCTACCGGCGCAGAGTTCCGAATGCTAGTCTCAGACCGGGTAAGGGTGCGCGACTAGGCGTTGTAAGCGGAGCTCTCGGTTTCGGGATGTTCGCGGTAGTGACCTCGATTCAGATGGTCATCTTCCACTCCGGCGACCTTCGGGCGCAGCTGCTGGATGCTTTGCAGGAATCGGCTTCGCGGACCTCAGATCCTCAGGCCCAGCAGATGCTGGATTATTTCCGGACACCCCCGGGCCTGGTATTAATGATGATCGTGGGATTGATTTTGATGTTCATTGCCTTTGTACTGTTCTCAGCGCTGGGAGGCGCGCTGGGTGCGGCTTTGCTTCGGAGAAGGGACGTCCCATAGCCCTCCAAAACGTTGCTGAACGTCCGTGGCATTCCTTTTCCTGTGGTATTTCTCCCGTGTTCTGGTATTGCCGGCTGTAACAAACTGAGCCGCAAAGGTCGCAAAGAGACCCGCAAAGAACGCAAAGGAACCAGCGAACCTGTCATCTTGCTACGCCCGCCGCTGCCGGGTATGATGCAGCGTTCATGCCCTCAAAGCCTGCCGCCCGCCAGCCGGATTTGCGCTCCGACCAGCAGATAATGTCGTCGTCGGAAATCGAGCGAACTCTGGTCCGCCTGGCACACGAAATCATCGAGAAAAACGATGGTGCACAAGACCTGGCCCTGGTGGGGATCCTTAAGCGTGGGGTGCCGCTGGCACAGCGGCTGGCGCAGATGATCCAGCGCATCGAGAAAACCCCCGTAGCCGTTGGCAGCCTGGACACCACACTCTACCGTGACGACCTGTCGCCTTTAGGCCCAAAACTGGTTGCGCAGAAAGCGGAAATTGGTTTTTCCGTTACCGGAAAGAACATCATTTTGGTTGACGACGTCTTGTACACTGGCCGTACTACACGGGCAGCAATGGACGCATTATTCAGCCAGGGACGTCCCAAGCGAGTACAGCTCTGCGCTCTGATCGATCGTGGCCATCGTGAGCTGCCGATTGAAGCTATGTTCGTCGGCCGAAAGGTGCATACGACCAGGCAGCAAATTATCGAAGTGCTGCTGCGCGAGACTGACGACAGCGAGAGGGTTCTTTTAATCGAACAGCATGACTAGACGCAGGATCGAAGGAGGCGCGGGCACCCCCGTCCGTGCACGCAAGAGTCGATGATTGAGGCGGCGCGCGGTTCGCTGCTCGGCATAGAACACCTCGGCAGAGAAGAAATCCTGCGAATTCTCAAGCTGGCGCGCCGCATGAATCCGCGGACAGCGCGGCCTCTGCTCCGCGGAAAGCGCGTGCTGCTCCTGTTCTACGAACCTTCCACCCGCACCCGGAGCTCCTTTGAGATGGCGGCCAAGTCGATGGGCGCGATCACAACGCTGGTGCTATCGAGCGGATCGAGTATCGAGAAGGGCGAATCTCTTGTAGATACCGGATACACGCTTCGTGCGGTTGGAGCTGACGTGATCGTAGTCCGTCATCCGAATGCTGGCGCTCCTGCGCTGATGGCGCGGAATCTGGATATTCCCGTGATCAACGCGGGTGATGGAATGCACGAACATCCAACACAGGCGCTGCTCGACGCCTATACAATCCTGCGCCACCGGAAGGATTTGAAGGGGTTGCACGTCGCGATTATTGGCGACATCTTTCACAGCCGCGTGGCACGATCCGCGATCCATCTGCTCAGCCAGTTTGGCGCACAACTTACGCTTTGCGGACCGCCCGAGTTCTTACCCGAGGTAGCCGGTACCCTGGCTCCGGGACTTCACATTACACGCACGCTGGAAGATGCGGTACGCGGCGCCGATGTGATTATGTTGCTCCGCGTGCAAAAGGAACGCCTGGGCGGAACGAAAATCAGCTTGCAGGATTACATCGCGCGCTATCAGATGACTCTGGGACGGCTCAAGCTGGCGAAGAAAGATGCCATTGTTATGCATCCTGGGCCCATCATTCGCGGGCTGGAACTGACATGGGAGGTGGCTGATTGTCCGCAGTCGGTGATTGTGGAGGAGGTGCGCAATGGCGTTCCGGTGCGAATGGCAATTTTGGCGCGGGCTTTGGGCAAAGCGAGATAAGGAAACTTCATTTGTGCCGATTGACGCGGAAGAACGCGGATTACGAAAATTTGTTCTTAGATAATTGATTGTCGAAACATCCGCGTGCATCGGCGGAGCTGAAGTCTACATAGGTTTCAATGAACCGACGCTCTCAAAATCACAGCCTGCTCATCCGCGGGGGGCATCTGATCGATCCGGCCGCGAGGATTGATGCCCCCATGGACGTCCTGCTGCGTGACGGGCAGGTGGCCGAGGTTGCCCCTCCGGGCAAGACTCGCGGCAGCGCACACGACAAATTCGATGCGCGTGGACTCATCGTCGCTCCCGGATTTATCGATCTGCACGTTCACCTGCGCGAGCCCGGCCAGAGCTACAAAGAAAGCATCGCCACCGGAACTGCTGCGGCGGCAGCAGGCGGGTTCACGTCGGTTTGCTGCATGCCGAACACGCATCCCGTCGTCGATTCGACTGAATGGGTCACCTGGCTGCAACAGCCCGCTCGGGGCGCTGTGGTCAACGTCTTCCCTATTGCCGCGGCCACAAAGGTAAGCAAAGGCGCAGCGCTTACCGATTATCGTGCCCTGCAGCGGGCGGGCGCTGTCGCCGTCACCGACGATGGCCGCCCCATCCTCGGCGAAGACATCATGCGCGAAGCGCTACGCCTGGCGGCCGAGATCAACTTGCCCGTGATCCAGCACGCCGAAGATACGCGCATGACGGAGCATTGCTCCATGAATGAGGGGCCGACCGCCTTCCGCCTGGGCCTGCGCGGAATGAAGGGGGCCGCCGAGGCATCGATCGTTGAACGAGATGTGCAATTGGCCCAGCAATTTTCCGGGACGCGGCTGCACGAGGCCCATATCTCCACGGCTGATGCTCTGAAAGCTGTGCGCCGTGGGAAGCGCAGCAAGGCCCGCGTGACCTGCGAGGTCACGCCTCATCACTTCACGTTGACTGACACGGATATCCGCGACTACGACGCCAACTTCAAAATGAATCCGCCGCTGCGCTCAGCTGCCGATCGCGAGGCGATTGTTGTCGCCCTTGGCGACGGCACGATTGACGCCATTGCCACGGACCACGCTCCACACGCGATCCACGAGAAGATGGTCGAATTCGAGCGCGCCGCCTTCGGCATTACCGGACTTGAAACCGCACTTGGGCTCGCGGTCACATGCCTGCATCGGCAGCACAAAATTCCGCTGACCCGCATCGTGGAACTATTCACGGCCGGTCCGACGAGTGTCGTCGATCTGCGCGGGCGCGGGACCCTCGCCCGTGGGAGCCACGCTGATGTAACGATCTTCGATCCGAAGAAGCGCTGGACCTTTGAAGGTGCGAAATCCCGCTCCAAATCCCGCAATACACCTTTTGACGGCTGGCAACTCACCGGCAAAGTTGTAGCCACAATCGTGAGCGGCGAGATCGTGTACCGAGCAGATTAGTTCTGTCGTGGACCACGCGGCACAGAGGAAATCAGCACCGCTGTGCAGGCAGTTGACACAGACACGGCGAAGTGCAAGTATTCCTCCGTCTCAGAGAAAGATTCGCGCCTGCCTTTTGGGCCGGGTTTTCCAGCCTTCCTCTCTGACGTTGTCGTCTCCTTTGCCGCGCGCCGATCTTAATCACAGGGCGCCGGGGGTCTTTTTCACTCGGATTACGGAGGAACTCTATGCACCCGCTGACTGCCTTGTCAGCCGTTTGGGTAATGCCGAATCACACGCCAACGGAAGCGCTGGCGCTGCTTTTGCGCTGGACGCATTTTGTCGCCGGCATCACGTGGGTTGGGCTGCTGTACTTTTTCAACCTGGTGAACGTGCCGTTCATGAAGCAGGTGGACGCTACGCTGAAGCCCAAAGTGTTTCAATACTTGACGCTGCCCGCCCTGCAGTGGTTTCGCTGGAGCGCGCTGGTAACGGTCTTTGTCGGATTTTGGTACTGGGCGCAGATCTATGTGGCCGCTGATGCGCGCCGCATGGGCGTGAGTCCGCTTGGAACAATTGCTCTTTTCCTGGTCGTCTGGATAGCCACGTGGGCAGTCCTGTATTTGACCATTGTGAAGATGGCGCCGAGCGGATGGGTTCTGGGGGCGATTACTACCGTGCTTGTTATTGTGGCGGGATGGCTGTTCGTGAAATTCACGCCCGTAGGCCAGGACGACAATCATGTACTCTCGATCGGAATTGGGGGCGGGTTCGGGCTGATTATGATGCTGAATGTCTGGGGCATCATTTGGCGGAATAACAAAGCGATTATTCGAGGGACGCTTGCGGGAACGCCTCCCGCGAACGCGGCGGTGCTGGCGCGGCAGGCGTTTCTGGCATCAAGGACGAATTTCTTTTTGTCTGTGCCGCTGCTGTTCTTTATGGCGACGAGCTACCACTATGTGATTTTTGGGAGTTGAGAGCCAGCCAGATTTTCTTCCCAATTATCCGTCAAAACATTGGCTACTCCTTTTGAATCCTGATTGAAAACACTATAGTTGTTGGCTTCGTTTCGTAAAATCAATGCTGTTTACGCGTTTATACTCAAGTTCATAGCAGGAGGAACCGACTCGCCTTTGCGTCTTCGTTGCAGACGCTCTAGACGCTCGTATCCGCGATTCAGCTCCTTCTCAACAGTGCCCCCATAGCGGAGAATCTTGTCCAGGGCTTCACTATTGGGGATCGCCTGCTTTTCGTATGCAACATTCATAACAGAGTCATACTGTTGTTCGGTCCACCGCACAAGAGATTCGATGGCAAGTCTTACCTGCAAAAGCGCAACAAACCGAGCGCGCGCTGTTTGGAAGCCAGTGTCCCTTTCCGCTGGATCTTTGGCCTCGGCGATTACTATTCCAGGAGCTTCTTCTGCGAGTATCCTTTCAACTTCTTTCTGCCTTTCGTTTGCCATTTCGCGTGCTCTGCGTTCACAGTCTGACCAGAGCTCCCGAAACCATGGATCGCTCGTAATTATCTTCTCCTTCAACGCCGGCGAGATTTCTCCTTTGCTTTGAATCTCTTTTTCAGCACACTCCAGCAGGATGATCAGCTCCTTGTGATCTGGGTGCAAGTGTTCGCGAGGATTGGAGACGCGTCCTCGAACCCCCACTTCGCCTTGCGCCGCCCGCATTTCGGCATTCTCATAGCGCCATAATCGAAATTTTCTCCACCAACAGATGGCGATGTGCTCAACCTCCAATTCCTCCAAGCGGCCCACTGGCTGGCAGTCCTCGCGCAATCGCGCTACAAGGTCTTGAAATTCCAGCGGATTCTCTCTTTGAACCGCAAAATAGGTAAAGAGGTCTCGAGCGAAAAACCCGTGTTTGAGGGCATTTCCTCTGCTTTGCGCCTTGCCTCCACTTGTCCTAGGACCAGTGGATCGCAATGCGTTCCGGCGGTTTGCTTCTGATTTGCGCGCAGACACTGGCCTTTTGTGGCGGCGTGTAGCTCTGTCCTGCACATTGTGTGAAGACATTTGCCGCTGCCTCCTCCTCGACTGATCGGATGTTGCGGAATGAAAGTTCTGCAGAGCCGAGGATGCGTGCCATGTAAGGCGACCCTGGCTTTTCCACCCATAAAAAGGAGAAAAAAACCAACAACCCGGACCTGCTTCTACTTACCTCATTGGATGCCGTAAAAGATACTTTAGTTCCTCCGAAAGCAGCCGCACACACGCGTTTTCGCGGTTCCCGACCCTTCTTCCCTTTGCCTGGGTACCTTGATTAAGAAGTGACACGCCCAGGATGAGAAGCAAATGAGAGTGCGGCGATGACCCATTTCTCTCTCTGAACTTGGCGAATCAGTACCGCCGGACGGTAATGGCAAAGTGATCGGCGTCACGCGGATGAGAGTCAGCCCAGACGGAAAGACACTGCATTCTTGGTGGAGATCGGAAGCAACTCCAAGGCTATTCAGGACATGTTACTCAAAGGAAAATAGAAGTGGTGGCCAGGGACGGAGTTGAACGATTTCCGGTGCTCTGTTTTCAGTAAGTTGCTGATTCCACGATTCGCAGAATACGCAGGTACCGCTCCGATTGCAAATCTTGTGTGCGTTTTGTGTGCGCTTTCCTGTCAAACGCTTTGAGGCGTATGACCCCGTACTCAAGATTAGAACGGCCTTTGCCGCGAGCAGATGCAGACTTCCAAGCGGGATGTGACCGAGTTTTTATACCCCGTGAGCCGGGATGTGTTACGGGAAATCGCTGATCAATTCCACAACGAAGAATCGTTCCCAGAAATGGGCCGCCCCCGTCCTGGAAGCTCCCGAGGGTCGACGCGACGACTTTGTCGAGCCCTACTTTCGTCATGCCAAGCAGGACCAGGTGGTCTCGTGTGCGGCTAAAGAATCGGCCAGTTCTTGTAGTCGCTGGGGGTTACGGCAGCGCAAAAAGGCGTTGGTGGTTTCTCCGGCCGGTTTCCTCGTAGAATTTCTTGATCTTGTCGTCGACCGTCCTGTCGACGACGTCACCGAGGAACTCACGGATCCTGTATACCGTCGCCACGCAAAGTAAATCCGCCGCCCTTTGAGGCCGACGGCTTGAACGAGATCATCAAGAGCGTGCACGACGCGTTGGTAGAGCCAATTGCAAATGCCATCGGTTGTCCTTCTTGTTCCCAATGGCGGTCAGGATGCGTGCGGGTTCTCGCGCCTTGAGGATGCGATCTACGCGCCCCTCACCGCCGGCTTGCTCCGGCCTTTCCCCGCAGACCACAAACTACAGCAGCAACGTCTCTCTCAGCTCGACCGACCTTCAAACAATTTCAGAAAAACCAAGCAGATGCGATAGCCATTGGGTAAGAGCTGGTAGCGCCGGGAGTGGGGAATCTTTTCCACCAGACCTTTGGCTCTCAGCTTGGAGAGGTAGTAGCGCAAGACGGAGAGGCGGTAGAGCAACCCAGGGCCTCGGCGGTTTGAGGGTGCAGTTCTGCGGTGGTAAAGGTGCTGTCGGCGGCGATGTGGGAGAACCTGACGCGAGCCCTGAGAGTTGAAGGCGATTACGTGGTGGCCAGGGACCATTGAACCGCCGACGCTAGCCTTTTCAGAACTCGACTTTCCAGTGTTTCCAACAACTTCAACGGTTGCCGTGGGACTGCTAAACACTGGAAAAGACGTGCAAGACAGCCGGATCGTGGGTGATTGCCGTGGGTGATTTCACGAAGGCGAAACCCGCTCGCGGTCTGAGTTTCACGGGAGAAAGAAAATTCCAATTTTGCGGACCTTCTGGTTCGTAGCCGTTGCCGCACGAAGAACCAATAACTTAGATGAACTGCTACGAACCGTGACTGAGTGCGCTGGATGCCATGTCCCACAACGATTTCCAGCGATCCCGTAAGACTCAGTCGCATTCAGTAAGGTTTTGGTGGTAAGCACAAAATTGGGAAATTGGGCACAGTCCACCGATCTTCGGAGTGTAGGGGCCAAGTTCCAAGGGGTGGGGGTGCTTCCCAGAGTACCCCGTGCGAGACCCTAGTCCTTCGCAAACTTTTCTGATTTTTTTAGTTTTTTTTCGAGTGGTCCTGCTGTTTCGAAATAGACGCGAGGACAAAAGCAGCGAAACTCCCAACGAAGGATCTACATATTTCAGGGTCACATCCTTTCGGGTGCTTTGCGAGATAGGGGCGCTACCATCCTTCGCCCGACACCCGCCAAGACGCATGTACCGTTCACGAGCACGAAAATTAGATCTGCTTGCACCTTCATTGAAAGTCCCGATGTGCGCTAACAAACGACCCAGAAATGAAGTAGATATTCGCGCCCTGATCACTTAATGCTAGCCCGTTGGTCCCCCATCTGATAAATCGACCGATCCTATGGAGGCCATCCTGCACGGTCGAGAAAGGGATTTGGGCGACCGGAATGAAGTGGTCCATGTCAAAAAGGTCAATCGTGTAATCCGCGTTCGACTGCCACACATACTTCGTAAGGATGAACATGGTATTGATGGCTGAGTCGGGTGCCATTGGCCAGCCACCCCCCACGTCGTAAATTCCGGACGGCAGGCCTGTAGACGGGTCGATCGCGTGGAAGCCGTCCGAGTACACGAAGCCTGTCCCGCGATCAAAATGGAGCCGAGTCGGTGGATTCCAGAACACCCTGGGATAATCTTGATTCAGAACTACACCTGACGAGCTTACATCAAGCCTGTAAAAATCAAACGCAGTGGTTTCGCTATTTGCGGCGTACAGCTCGGTTGCGTCAGAACCCCACTGAAGCGAGTCGAAACTGTGGTCAGTCGGTCCCCACCCAGCGACGCTTTGCGCTCTGGGCGTCGCATCGTCGAAGACCGTAATGCCGCCAATTGAGCTGGGGGAAAGGTTGAGGATTCCTTTCGAAACCGCAATCGTGTGTGGTGCGCCAGGAGCAACCTGCAGATCCAGCGCGAAGTAGGGTCCATCGAAGGGATCGCTCCCAAGAGAAAAGCTGATGTCGGGTTGCAATCCGGGCAAGATGAACCGTTGCACTGAACCAGTTCCGTCCTCGCCAACATAGAGAAAATGACTGTCATCAGAAATAGCCAGCACATCCGGCTCGTTGCCAGCATTTTGGCAGGCGACAATCTTCGCCGTAGCAGGAGTCAGCACACAAACTTGATTCGCATGCGTGCTTGCTGACCCTGGAACTGAAATGTACATAACGTTGTTGAGCCGGTCCCACACCAGATCGTTTGTTGCTTGATTGACGATCATTGGCCGATACAGGATCTGGAATTTGGCGGCATTGGAGACAGCCCCTCCCGGTCCTGGATTGGATACGATCACCGTCGCGTAACCTGGAGTTGCGATATCGGTCGCGTTGATCTGCACGTCCAACTGCCCGGAGCTGGTCAAGACACTGGAGCGCGTGCTCCCATTCCACGCGACTACACTCGACGAACTGAAATTCGACCCGAATAATGTCAAGGTGAACCCCGGACTGCCGGCGGCAACGGAGTCTGGGTTGAGGGTCTCAATAGAAGGAACTGGATTGCTTCGAGAGATGACTGTGAAAGGCACAGTATTAGAAGCTCCCCCTCCTGGACCGGGACTCAAGACATTCACCGAAACCGTTCCCCCAGTTGCAACATCCGCAGCACTAACCTGCGCTAGCAACTCACTACTCGAAACATATTCAGTCGGAAGCTGCTTTCCATTCCACTCCACATTTGAGAACGAAAGAAAGTTCGATCCCGTTACAGTCAAGGTGAATCCGTCCACTCCTGCGACAACAGTGCTTGGATTCAATGCGGAGACCGCCGGAACAGGATTCGCAGCTTCAGAGCTGAACGACCGCAGCCTGGGTTTGGCGATCGGATTCGTTGCCACTCCTTCCGCCGCGCTTGAGGAAAGTTTCTGTTGTGAGAAGGATCTCGTCTTCTGAACTGGAACCAGATAACCGCGGGTCTTGGATAGCGCTGCTGAGCGAGCCGTAACAAAAGGATTCTCGAGAATGTAAACGTAACCCGCACTATCGTTAAATGCCAGACCACTTGTGCCCCACCGAATGAATCGCGTCGGTAAACCTCCAACATTCGGAACAACAATTTCCGCAAGGGGTACGAACGTTCTCAGGTCAAACGCCTCAATCGTGAAATTTGGTGTGCCCAACTGGAATACAGTCTGGCCTAGGAAAAATGCACGATTGATGCTGGAATCCGGAATCACTAGACCACCAGCCTGAAAGGCGCCAACGTGTCGCCCAGTGGTGGGATCAATTACGTCGCCATCTTCTGTGTAAAGCAACTTCGTTCCGGGGTCGTAATGGATAGTGAGAAAGAAGTGTGAAATCTCATTCTTGTAGTCCTTGCTCTGAACGATCCCGCTCGAGCTTACTGTCAAAGTATAGAGGTCAAAGTTGGTAACTTCACTGTTGAGCGCGGAAATGCTGCTGTCGGATCGCCACTGCAATGAGTCGTAGAAACTTCCAGGAGGGTGAGCAATCGTAGGTCTTACTGTAGAGTCATCATAGATGGCCATGCCGCCAAACCCGTATGTAAACGAATTCGAAATGCCTCGTGACACTGCAGTCGTGTGTGCAATGCCAGGCGCAACCTGTACGTCAACCGGGAAGTACGGGCCGAAGAAAGAATCTGCTCCCAACGAATATCTAATATCAGGCTGGAGATCGGGAAGAGTAAAACGCTGCACCGAGGCTGCACCATCCAGTCCTGCGTACAAATATCGGTTGTCATCTGAGATCGCGAGCACCCGCGGCTCACTGCCCGCAAACTGGGACAATTGAGTAATCCCGGTCGAAGGATCTAGGGCCGTGACCGTGTTTCCATGGGAGGCTGCAAGGCTCGGTACCGATACATAAATCAGCTGATGGCTTGAATCCCAGACCAAATCATTCGCTGCCTGGGTTACAACCCTGGGTGTGGAGGTAATTGAAAAAAAGATTGGACTGGACTCGCCCCCGCTCGGAGCCGGATTCATAACTGTGATGGCGGCGAATCCCGATAATAGAACATTGCTCGAATCAATCTCCGCCTCTAATTGAGTATCGGAAAGATAAGTCGTTGCAAGTATGAATCCGTTCCAGCTGATCGTTGATGCAGCTATAAAGTTCGTGCCGCTTACTGTCAGGATGAATGTGGAACTCCCCGCGCTTACTGAAGGCGGACTGAGAGAACCAAGAGAAGGAGTTGGATTATAGGTTGCATTCATGTCGAACCTTGCAAATCCCGAGTTGCCTCCACCTGGAGCAGAGTTGATCACGCTCACCGTCGCTGAACCGGGGTTGGCGATATCCGCTGCGCTGATCTGTGCTTGCAGTTGGGTGCTGGAGGAGAAGGTTGTTGTATGCGGACTGCCGTTCCATTGAATGCTTGACGAGTCAATGAAATTCTCTCCCGTTATGGTCAACGCAAAGCCTGTTCCGCCTGCAGTCGCGGAACTGGGATTGAGCGACACGATGTTTGGCACCGGATTGGGCGGAGATGAAGAACCGCTTCCTGAACCGGCGGATCCGCCACCGCCGCACGCAGCACACAATTGCAATGCAATGAGCCACGCTAGCATGGCGGTGCGCTTGAAGTCGGTTAGTCTGGTTGTCAGCCCTGAAAAGCCGTTTAGCGCGCTATATGGCCGGAGCCTCAACGCGTTCACTGGCATACCAGCTCCTTAAATCTATACGGAACCAGCGCTCGCGCGGAGAAAGTTGGGGAGAAC
>QIAA01000141.1:0-5188 GCA_003224905.1 Acidobacteriota bacterium | reverse complement strand
CTACAGAAGCAAGCGCGTCTTTAAGGCGCTCGATTATATGACGAGAACCCATAATTGCAACGGGAGACCGCCCCCGGAGCGGACAAAATCGGCTTCTTTGTTTGGGACGAAGGATCGCGCGTTCGTACCGCATTGAAAACCAAAGGTACTGAATTTATTGCTGGAACTGGATCGGCTAGCACAGAAAAAAATGAAAGAAGGCACGAGTGCGAGTGCATCTGCGATGTTCAATATGTTGAATTTAAAAGAGTAAGATCCCTTCACCCGTCGGCGATAGACCAATCAGAGCCATCATGCGCAAATGCAGAAATGTTCATTTAGCACAAATTTCTGGACATCTACTTACATTGTGATACAGTGCACGGCCGGACTTGGGCGTTGGGAAAACGCATCTCTTTCGCTCCTCTGGCCGTGGTATGAGACGTGTTGCAGTCACACTGCTGTGTTTCACCCTTCTAGCGCTCGGCTTTCCCTCTAGTGCTCGCGCCCAACTCGGAGCACGCACGCTTCCGCGTTCTCTCGACCAGTTAAGCGAAGAGGCCGCGATCATTGTTCATGGGCGTGTGGTCTCCGCGAGAATTGAGCCGCACCCGCAACTGCGTAATTTGACGACCATTGTAGTTTCAATGGCCGTGAGCGATACGTACAAAGGCAAACCTCAGAAGTCATTCTCGTTCCGGCAATACGTCTGGGATCCGCGCCATGCTGCGGTCGAGTACGGAAAAGGGCAGGAACTTGTACTTCTCATGGGCCCGGTTTCGGAGTTTGGTTTGAGCAGTCCCGTGGGGTTGGAGCAGGGACGCTTTCGAGTGTCGCGAGACCAGAAGGGGCAAACGGTGGCGGTTAACGGGAGGGGAAATTTTGGCCTTTTTAAAGGTGTTGAAAAACGCGCGCAGGTCCGTGGAATGAAACTCTCGGTTCGAACGGTGGGAATCGTCCATCAACAAAAGGCGGGGCCGCTGCCGCTCGTTGACTTGGAAAACGCGATCCGCTCTTTTGCGGGGACTCATTGATGCGCACTCGTCGCTCACTTCCGGCACTTATCTTGCTGTTCTTCATCGCGCCGTTCGCGACGGCGGGAGGTCCGCTAGTCGTCGGCGGCCCAGCTGTCGGTAATCGTCCTGCCTTTGGAAAAGATGGCGAGCCCTTTATCTGGAATACGGCCAAGATGCCTATCCAATACCGCGTAGACCCGGGCCCCATGTCAGTAACTTCCAGCGGTACGACAGTCATTGATCACAATGCCGGCGTGGAGAGAGTGCAGAACATGTTCGCAGTGTGGCAGGGCGTCTCTACGGCCACACTTTCGTACTCGAATGCCGGGCCCTTATTGCCCGCCGGAAGTTATACAGGCGGAGATCTCAAGACCGCGCAGCAATTCAATGACGTGATGGGGTCGTGTAACGCAGGCAAGCAGAACCCAGTTATTTTCGACGCGGACGGCAGGTTGCTTGTCAGCCTAGGCCTTCCGCCGGAGGTTATTGGATTCAACTCCGGGTGCGCGCTCGATACCATAAACGGGTATCTCCTGAGTTCGGCCATCGTGATGAATGGGCAATTCCAGGATGGAATCAACAGCCCGGGGTCAACGCGAGTCAATCTTGAACTTACGCCAAATGCGTTTGATGAAGCGATTACTCATGAGATTGGGCACTTCTCTGGGCTCGACCACTCGCAGATCAACGTGGATCTGCTGCTTCAGGGAACATTCCCTTGTGATACCGACGAACTCGCCGGCCTGCCACTGATGTTTCCGTTTGCGTTTTGTCAGGCGAGAAAAGACGCGGGGCTGCCCGTGCTATCGCCAGATGATCTCGCCTGGATTTCAAGCCTGTATCCCAATGCCAATACAGGCGACAGCTACGGAACCATCAGCGGAAGAATATTCTTCGGCGACGGCGCCAGCCAGGTGCAGGGCGTGAACGTCATAGCCAGGGTCGTCGATGGCAGCGGGACTATTGAAGACGAATCCCGCCGGGTGGCGGTCTCTGCTGTATCCGGCTATTTGTTCACGGGAAATCCTGGACAAAGCATTACGTCCAGCATGCCTCAATCGTTCGAGAACAATACGGGCGGCGATCGAAATGGCTCTCGGAGCACCGGGCTGATCGGTTATTACGAGATCGCTGTGCCACCAGGGACCTACACGGTAGAAGTGGAATCGGTTTTTTATGCATTTGTCGGCGGCTCCGGGGTTGGTCCGCTCAGTCCTCCCATAGGTCTGCAGACACCGGAATTCTGGAATACAGACGAATCGGCTTTCGATTTCACACTCCAGCGCAGCACGATTACGGTCCACGCCGGCGACAAAGTCACCGACATCGACATCATTCTCAACAATAATTTCTTTCATCGTTTTGACGGCAATGAAGATAGCGGTGCAGTATTCGACGCGCCAATCGCGATGCCCGAATTATTCATCGAGGACACGCGGGCATGAGAAAGCGGCTTCAACGGCTTTGGTATGGGTCCAGCCTATTACTGCTGCTCTTGCTAATGCCAGCCTGCGGGGGAGGTGGCGGCGGCTCAGGAGAAAATTTTCAGACTAGTCCTCCCCCGCCTGCCTTGACCATTACCAACGATTCGATTCTTCCGGGCACTCTGCAGAACCGGCCATACAGCGTGACTTTGCAGGCGATCAACGGTGTAGGGGCGCTTACATGGTCGATCGCTCCCGTGGCCCCGACCGCATTGTTTGTGGACGGTCTCGCGATCGATCCAGGTACCGGCGTGCTTTCCGGAACAGCGAATTTCCTTGGGACCGCTGGTTTCGTCGCGACGGTTAAGGATTCGGCCTCCCCGCCGAACACCGCAACGAAAGGTTTTACGGTTACTGCAAGCCTGCCATTACAAGCTCCCGCGTCGCAAACGTTCACGTTAGGTCAGTTTGCAGACAACTTCGCACTCTTCGTAAATTCAAGCGACGGGGTTCAGCCCCTTACTTTCCGAGTGAGCGGCGGCACATTTCCAGAAGGCTTGAAACTAAACGGCCATACGGGGCAGATCGGCGGCGGAGCGCTTTCCTTGGGCACGTTTGTATGCACGATCACAATTCAGGATTCTTATAATCCTCCAGAAGTAGTTTCAACCCAGGTGACCTTCCAGGTGAGTGCGCCGCAGCTGTCCCTGGCCGATTCCGTTCCCCAGCAGATATTGCTGAATCGTCCTTTCAACGGAAGAGTCATCGCGCTGGGAGGCGTGCCTCCGTACCGGTTTGCGGTGAGTTCCGGAGCTTTGCCTTCCGGCCTGAGCGCGATTGATCGCAGCAGTGGCGAATTCAATGGCACGCCGACAACTCTTGGGGGCTATAGCTTTGACGTAAGCGTGACCGACTCCAGCACCACACCTCAATCGGTCACTGGCTCATTCTTCATGGACGTGAAGAAGCCGTTGGGGCGCAATGATAGCATTGGGACGGCCACACTTATCGACAATGGTTCGTTCTCGGCGTCGATCTCTCCTTATATTGATCCGCCTGATGGAGCGCCACTTCCGGCCGACAACGACTACTACAAACTGATTTCACTGTCCGGAGCCACGGTGCATCTTGAGACTTTCGCCCAAAGAGCAGGCGTGACTGGAGCCCTGGATACGGTGCTGGAGGTCCTGGACGGGAGTGGAACTCGAGCCGCCACATGCCGCCTCCCGGATGATACAAGCACGAAGTTTGCCTCGTCTTGCATCAACGATGATATAAGCAGCGATTTGCTGGACTCGGCGCTCGACTTCAAAGTTCCTGGTTCCGGCAACACGGCCACCACCTTTTACGTGCACGTGCTCGACTGGAGAGGCGATGCAAGACCCGACATGTTGTATGGCCTGCAGGTTTTCGGCCTGATTGCTCCCATGAGTATCCAAACCACTTCCGTTCTGCCCGCAGCGCGCAGTCTCTCGTATTCGCAGCCTCTAACGGCGATCAACAGTATCGGCGCAGTCTCCTGGAGCATTCCCAGTGGAAGCCTACCTCCAGGTCTCATGCTCAATTCGTCCGGCATGATCACCGGCACGGCTACCACGGACGGCACATACTCCTTTAGCGTCAAGGCAACTGATTCAGGCAATCCGCCACAGACGGCAACCGCCCCAGTGGTAATCAAAGTGGTGGAGCCGGTTCAGATCACCAGCCCTGCAACCTGGCCGGATGCCTGTGTGAATAAGCCGTACACGTTTGCGATCCAAACTTTGGGAGGCATAGCCCCGTTCGGCTGGAGCTTTATCTCAAACAACTGGCTCGGGCTTTTCATGGATCAATCAACCGGAGTCTTCACTGGAACGCCGCTAGTGACGGGTGCCTTTCACGGTACCGTCGGGGTCAACGATGCCACTACGCACGGCGTCTCCCAACAGATAGCCGTGACCGTCAAGCAATGTCCTTAGAAGGCAGTACTGATCCGGGTGACAACTGGTGTCGATGTGTCCACCTGCTCAGATAAACTCACGAATTCAATACCTAACGCCCGGAAAGTCTCCAGTGCCCGGAGCAAAGGCGTAACTGAACGAGCAAAGCGATCAAATCGCCACACGATTACTGCGTCGAATTTGCGCCGGTGAGCATCAGCCATCTCTTTAGACATACTTTCCGGGCTTTTTGGAATTAAATAGTCGAGCAAGATCGTGCTGTCGTGGGTGATCACGATGGGTGATTTCATATGCTTTCGTTTGCGTTTATTTTGCGAAGTCCAATGGAATGACGCTGATGAGAAGCTCTCTGCCCTCCGCAATCCTAGGCTTTTCAGAACTCACCTTTCCAGTGTTTCCAACTAATGCACGCTGCCTCCCGAAGCCCGAGCTTGGGCTTTTCTCCAAGCAGGAATGTCATCGAACTTCCAGCGTTCAATTTCAGCACACCTTACCTCCGGCAACGGAAACCAATTGAGCGCATTCAGACAAACAGCGGACATAGTAACGCTGAGACTGAATGCGAGGCTGATTGCTTCTTCGTACTTGTGGCAGAGTGCACGTATGAACGCCTCATCCTGGCCCTTGTTGATCTGAATCCAGCCACCCTCTCTTTCCCAAAGGAATGTCAGCGAAAATGCAGTAGGGTGGCAGATTCCACAGAGGTGGTCGTAAAGTTCCCTGAAGACTTCGCGTTTATCCTCCGGCAGGCCAAGGGCATTTCTATACTCCTTTGGTTCGAGGGCAACGTGGCTATTGGGTGTCATTTCCTTCTCGTCCTTACCAACTT
>QIAA01000050.1 GCA_003224905.1 Acidobacteriota bacterium | reverse complement strand
ATCATTAGAACGCGCTTCGTCTCCACACAACCAATGCAGCGGGAACAGGGGTGAGGGATGTTTAGGACCAGTACGGTCTTGATATGCACATGTGTTTTCATGTTCGCTCTGACGGGGGGGACAGCCAAGCTGTCGTCAGCGCCAGCCGTGTCCCGCGACCGCATCGTGCAGCCAATCGACGAGACTCAGCTTGTCACACTCCGCGGGCATGTTCGCCGGCAAGCCAGGCCAGAATTTGACATAGGACGCATGGACCGCACAGCAACTATGCATCGGGTTGCAATGGTTTTCCGGCAATCCCCCGAGCAGCAGAAGGCACTGGAGATGCTCCTAGCGGAACAGCAGAATCCACACAGCCCCAATTACCATCGCTGGCTGACGCCCGAACAATACGCAGAAAGATTCGGCATGAGCCCAGGCGACCTGTCGAAGGTGAGCGCGTGGCTTCAGTCGAAGGGTTTTACTGTGGAGGGTGTATCGCGAGGCCGGACAGAACTTTTCTTTACAGGATCGGTGTCTCAGATTGAAAGAGCCTTTCGGACAGAGATTCACCGTTATGACGTGAATGGGGAGATGCACTACGCGAACGCGATTGCCCCTTCTCTTCCAGCCTCTTTCTCGGAGGCAGTTCTGGCAATCCGGGATCTGGATGACTTCCGACCAAGGCCGAGATTTCACGTACGCAGGATTACTCCCGAAGACATAGCAGCCCATTTCACTTCCAGTTCGTCGGGTAACCACTTCCTCGCTCCTGAGGACTTTGCCACTATTTACAAGGTCACGCCTCTTTACAACTCAGGCATAAAGGGAGCGGGACAGAAGATCGCCGTCGTTGGCGACAGCGCCATCACACTCAGTGACATTCAGACATTTCGCAAGAACTCGAATCTGCCGGCAAATGATCCTCAAATAGTGGCGGTTCCCGGCAGCGGAACCGCGACCCACAAGGCGTCCGAAGTTGAGGCTGATCTGGATATCGAGTGGTCGGGAGCCGTCGCCCCCAGTGCCCACATTATTTACGTCGTCGCAGGCCCGTCCGCCAGCGGAGGCGCTTTTTCTGCTTTACAGTACGCCGTAGACCAAAACCTGGCCCCTGTCATCAGTAATAGCTTTGGGATTTGCGAGGCGAGCGAGGGGAGCATTAGAGCTAAAGTCGTACAAGGATGGGCGCAACGGGCGATCTCCCAGGGGCAAACCATCACGTCTGCTTCGGGCGATGCCGGAGCGGCGGATTGTGAGAGTAGCACGGCAAAACTAGCAACCCATGGGTTGGCCGTAGATATTCCTGCTGCGGTTCCAGAAGTGACTGGCATCGGAGGCACCCGGTTCAACGAAGGGAGCACTCCCAGCACTTACTGGAACACTACGAATGACGCGAGCAATGGGTCCTCTCTTTCCTACATCCCTGAGATGGCGTGGAACGATACTACAGACCCGCAGAATACGAATTCGGAGCTCTCCAGTGGGGGAGGCGGCAAGAGCACGATCTTCGACAAACCGACTTGGCAAACGGCATTGACTCCCGCCGATACCAAACGCGACGTGCCTGATATTTCATTGAACGCCTCGCCTTTCCATGATGGCTATCTGATCTGCTCCCCACCTGCTAAGCCCACTGATCCTCATCCGTGCACGAATGGATTCCGGGACAGCGGTGGTTTCCTCGACGTGGTCGGCGGAACCTCCGCCGGAGCCCCCGCGTTTGCGGGCATTCTTGCCCTCATTAATCAGGCAACCAACAGCAGCGCGGGACAAGGAAACGCAAACTCAATTCTTTATAGTCTTGCCGCGTCCAATCCGAACGCCTTCCATGACACGAAAAATGGCAATAACATCGTTCCCTGCACTCAGGGCACGACCGGTTGTCCTTCGAGTGAGCCATTTCAGTATGGCTTCACTGCGATATCAGGTTATGACCTGGCAAGCGGGTTGGGCTCGGTAGACGCTAACGTCCTTGTGACCAATTGGCCTGGATTCACTCCGGTTCCGAATTTTTTCCTAAGCGCGAATCCGGATCCCATCATAATTGCCTCGGTAGGAGCCTCGGGCACTTCGACCATCACGGTCGATGCGAGTAACGGCTTTACTGGCACCGTGGACCTGTCATGCACGCCACCGGCTTCGACCAGTTCGGGAGTGGGGTGCACGATATCCCCATCTTCTGTCGATGTGAGCGGCACTAGCCCCACCGCGACTGTTACGGTCACTACGACAGCCCCTCACGCAATGTCTACCCAGGCTGCACGGACCAGCCTCACCTGCGCAACGACACTGCTCTTGGCTGGTATGCTCGCGCTTGCAATGCCCTCTCGCCGCCGGGACACTCGGCTGCTTGGCTTTGGAGTTCTTGTTCTTCTGGCTGTTGGTGTCGCTTGCGGAGGAAGCAGCAGTACCCCTCCACAACCGAAGAATCCAGGCACGCCGGCGGGAAATTACACAATCACAGTCACAGGAACAAGCGGGAGCTTATCAAATCAGGAAAGCATAACTGTCAACGTGAAATAGCTGGTGTACGCGATGAACTCTTTCCTGAAGCGGCTACATCAAGGCTTACCTGCATTCTGCCGATAGATCAGGAGTGACTGGCCCCGCCGCCAAAGCGGCCGAAGCAAAGCCCAAGCCGCACCCAAATAGCCGTTTCGTAGCTCGCCAACCTATTCTTACTAAAGAAGAGAAAGTCTTTGGCTACGAACTGCTGTTCCGCGACGGTGTCGAGAATTACTTTTGCCCCAGCGATGCTGAAGCAGCGTCTCGCAGCACGGTAGACACTTCCATGTTGATAGGACTCGACGTTCTTTGCGATGGTCGCCGTGCCTTCGTCAACTGCACGCGTGACATGCTGCTGAAGGATTACGTTACTTTACTGCCTTCGCAGCAGACTGTAGTTGAAATACTGGAATCGGTCGAAGTCGATGATCTCGTAATCGCCGCCTGCCAACGGCTGAAAGAATCCGGTTACATGATTGCCCTGGATGATTTCTTACCAAACGACCCCCGCGAAAAGCTTGCTGACCTTGCCGATATCATCAAGATCGACATACGACGCACAAACGAAAAGCAGCGATTCGCCATGATCAAGCGCTTCGGCCCGTGGCGCAGCCGAATGCTGGCGGAAAAAGTGGAATCACGACAGGAGTTCAACGCTGCTTGCAAAGAGGGCTTTATTTATTTCCAGGGATACTTCTTCCGCCGGCCTGAGTTGATGACCACTCATGAGATTCCGGCGAATCGTTTGAACTACATCCGCATGCTCGAGGCGGTTTCCAAACCCGAACTGGATCAGCGCGAGCTGGAGAACCTCATAAAGAGTGAGGCCTCGATTTGTTATCGCCTCTTGCGTTATCTCAACTCGGCTGCCTTTGGATTCAACAAGGAGATTCATTCCGTCAAGCATGCGTTGTCTCTGCTTGGCGAACGCGAAGTGCGGCGTTGGGTTCGGCTCATAGCAACCTTCGCCGCAGGCCAGGACAAGACCCCCGAATTGGTGCTATCGGCTCTGGTGCGGGCGCGTTTCTGTGAAGTGCTTTCATCAAGGGTCCAGCACGGCGATTCCGACCTGTTTTTGCTTGGATTACTTTCCTTGATGGACGTGATTCTGGAAATTCCGATCGCAGACATTGTGGAGAAGGTCCCCATCGACCAGGAGACTAAGGCTGTACTTCTCGGCGGAGCGAGCCGGTTGCAACCTCTTTATCGTCTGATGCTGGCGCTTGAATCAGGCGAGTGGCAAAACAGGAGTGAATTGGCGAAGACCATGCGCCTCAGCGAGAGCGAGGTGACTGAAGCCCATTGGCAGGCCATGCAGTGGGCACGGGAGGTGAGCAGCGGATGAGGTTTCCAACTATGCTGCCTTTGTCTCGGCAGCAGGAATCTGTGTAACCCGATTGTCTGGTTCGTTGACGAGCAAGGGCCAGCCCCTTCGCACAATGAATCCCAACCAAGCCCCTGCTGCCTGTGAGGTCAAGACTGCCACCAGGACCAGTGTCGTATAAAAACTTGGACTGATGATCCCGGCGTCGAAAGCCACACTGGCTAATACGATTCCAGGCCCGCCGCGCGCATTCAGGGCAATGGCCAGATTTCCGCTTTCCAACCAATTAAATCCCGCGAGTCGCGCCCCGGCCGCCGCAGAACACAGCTTCACTATGGCCGCAAGCGAAAGGAACACGACAAGCATGCTCCAGGAAAAAGAACTGCCGAACTCCAGTTTGTATCCGACCAGCGCAAAGTAAATGGGGATGAATACCGAAAAAGAAATCCGGCTGAGGGTGTGAATCGCGTCTGCAAGGTGTTCCTGGTCGGCGACGGCGGCCAGTCCTGCGAGAAAAGCAGCGAACACGAGGCTCACGTCGAGCAGCGCTGCTGCTGCGGTATACGCGAGCAGTATCGCAAACAGATATGCCACTGGATTCTGCTTGCTGAAAGCGTTCCACGAGGCTCCTGTGAGTCGTTTCAGCAAATGCGGAAAGGCGGAAAGCCCCAAGCCAAAAAATAGCAGCGTGGCTGCAATGTGCCACACGATTTGTTTCTGTGGTAACGTGCCCGACTTAGCCAGAGCGGTTGCGATTGCCAGTACGACCCATAGGCAGATGTCCTCAAAAACTGCTACCCCCAAAATCAGACGCGCAAACCGTGTGTGCAGAATTCCCAAATCGTGAAGAATTTTGGAGATCACGGGAATTGATGTGACTGCCACCGCGATCCCAATCACAAGAATCAGCGGAGTCCGCTGATTCAATCGGCCTGTAAGCGCATCGAGGGGAAAATTGGGCGCCACCAACAAGGCTACTGCAAATGGAACTGCAGTTCCCACCATCCCCAGCCAGGCCACTTCGCGCCGATCCTCAGGACAGAACAAACCTTTGGTTTCCGCCCCCGATGCAAACATGAGCAGCAGCAAGCCCAGGTTGTATAGGACTGACAAGGCGACTTCATGCTGCCGTCCGGCTTCCCCGGGCAGCACATTCATGAGATTGGGCGCGAAATGACTCAGCACGAAAGGGCCCAGAAGCACTCCTGCCAAGATCTCACCAATCACCCGCGGCTGCTGGAGTCGACCAAACAGATACCCAAGCGCATGCGCGGCCGCAAACAATATCAACAGCAGCGCGGCGAAGTTGCCAAATTCAGGATTGGACATGGCGTACGCTAAAACGCGAGTAGGATGAGGTGATCGCCGCGGCCGTTGCCATACACGCTATCGTGCGAAAGGGTTTGGCCGGGCTGCAGTTACTTCCGTGCAAACCTAGGGTGACTTTGCCCTTGCGCTTATGCCGCTCAGGGCGTTACCATTACTTTTGTTCCCAGCGGCCATGCTCCCTTAGCTGGCCCTCCGCGCTCATAGCTCCAGGCGCCAAGAAGGACGAAATTCATTCACGAGTGAGTCCCAGCCGCGTTGGATTTGTGCGTAGTTAAGTGTTGCGTAACGCGAGGTACCCACCCAGAGAAGTAAGGACGACGAATCAAGTTCCTTTCAGGAACGAATGCGGAAATACAAAACGAGAACAATATGAATGCAGGACCGGGACGTCCCTCCGGCGGCGGAGGGCGCAACAGACGGCGACGGGGTCGTCGTCCGCCTCATCGTGGCGGACCGCACGGCCGCGATCGCCAGCAACATAGCGGTATCTACACCGCCCCTATGGATCACAGCTACCGCGCCGCTTTGGCCGGAAACAATAACGCCAGGCCGGGGCGTCAGCGTCCCGGGTTTGCGCCGTCGTATGCCCCCGCGGAGCCGGAACCGCTCCCGCAACGCGATGATGCCAACTCCCGCATATTCGCCTTTGTGGATGATTTATTTTTCCTGGCCAAGATTCAGGAGACGGCCCGCAAGCTCAACGTCAAAGTGGAATTCGTAAAGGCGGAAAAGGATTTGCTCGACCGCATGCATCAGAACGGTGAAGAGAAGCCTTCGCTGATCATTTTCGACCTGAACAATGTGAATGCCAAGCCGTTGACTCTGATTCCGAAGCTCAAGTCAAAACTGAAGAAGGGAACGTCGATTATCGGCTTCCTCTCGCACGTGCAGGGCGATCTGAAACAGAAGGCGCACGAAGCGGGATGCGACATGGTGTTGCCACGCTCGGCTTTTTCCCAGAACCTCCCGCAACTGCTGCGTCGGCACGGCGCATCGGAAGAGCAGACAGCGGATTAGTTTAGGCCTTGCTTCTGGCCAGGCAACCTGCTCATTTAACCGGGCGGCCAGTGCAAGCTTCGGCCACCTAGTAGATGCACGTGTAAATGAAAGACTGACTGTCCGGCACCTGGCCCCACATTCAATACAGTGCGATAACCTTCTTCAATTCCACGCTGCCGCGCGATGTTTGCGGCCGTGAGGTGGCAGCGACCCACGATCTCAGCCTGTTCCGCAGTGGCTTCCTTCAAGCCGCCGATGTGCTCCTTGGGAATTATCAACGCGTGCGTGGGAGCTTGGGGGTTGATGTCTTCAAAGGCAAAGGTGTGCTCGTCTTCGTAGATTTTCTTAGAAGGTATTTCACCGCGAATGATGCGGCAGAACAGGCAATCGTTCATAAGAATCTCCAGTGTCGCGTGGCTCCAACCGCACAATAACTGGGACGGCTCGGAGTTAATCGTCTGGCTACTATACCGAGTTCTTGAAATTCAAGCTTAATCGGGTAATCGTCTGGTGGCTTTTGAATACACAACGTGCAGGTTATTTGCTGGACCCTACTGAGGAGTCCTTCTCCTGGCGGATAGCACACGCCTAGTTACAAGCGGCAAGCCGGTCGCGAGCAACAGTACCGTGGCTGGCTCCGAGACTGAAGTCAGTACGATAGCTGCGCTATCGCCAGCCTGAAGTTGCCCGCTAACGTCAGTGCCCAAAATTGAGATGTTTATCGCCTTTGCCGTGAATAGGCTTCCATCCGCAAGCGTGAAAGTAATTGGCCGGTTCGATGAGGATAGAACGAGCTTCAGGGTGATGGAGTCGCAGGGACAGGCCGGCAACCCAAATCCAGACCCACCCAAGAACAAAAAAGTTGCAGGTGTCGTAATCGAGCCGGTCTCTTCTGAACTCCCCTGTACCGATAGGAACAGATCAGTAAAGGTCAAAGGCCCGGCAGTGACGCCGGTTGTATCTAGAGTCACCTTGAAAGCGCTGACACCTTGCTCGGTCCCCAGAAACTGGACTTGGCCAATGGTGATGGAGTCCGCACGCGCGAAACCACCAAACAGCAGAAGGAGCCCGAAAAAACGGACAACCATAGAAAACTACACCAGCTTACAAACGTTACACCCAATTGTGTGTGGAAAACTTTAAGTTTTTTGACCCCACCGCCCAAAAGCGCCGCCCAAAGCCACTTTTAGACTCTTCCGCCAGACCTGGGCCGCTCAGATTGGAGCCAAGGAACCCGCTCCGTCACACCTTTGATCCCAGCAGTACCTCTTCTTCGAGGCCATGTACGCTTGCCGTGAGCCAAGTGTTTGCAAGATGGGAGCCAGTAAGATACAGCTTAAGATAATTGTCCGTTAAGGCCTCTGTGAAGGGGCTATTCCCCTGCTCAGGAGATTTGTTCAGTGTTATCGCCTGGATTGACCGGCCCACAAACGACTGCATGAAACCCAACTTCTTTTGAGAGGCGAGTTCTCTCAGGACTCTATTCCGTTCGCGAGCTATGCGGACGGGCACCTGGTTTCCCATCGCCGCAGCTGAGGTACCGGGGCGGGGGGAATACGTAAAGACATGCAGGTAGGTAAAGGGGAGGTCCTGAACCATGCGTTGAGTCTCTTCGAATTCGGCTTCGCTCTCACCGGGAAATCCAACCATCACATCCGCACCGATTGCCGCAGCGGGCATGAGGGCATGGATTTTCTCGATCTTCTCGCGATAATGCCAGGGACGATACTTCCGGTGCATGCGGCGAAGCACGGTATCGCTGCCGGATTGAAGCGGCACGTGGGTATGCTTGGCGATACGAGGCGTAGATGCCATCAGCTGGATAAGTTCGTCCGACCAATCCATGGGCTCAACAGAAGAAATGCGGAGCTTTTGAAGCTCTGTTTGGTCGAGGATCGCGCGGACCAGCCCTTCAAGACGTAGCCTGCGGCTGCATATGGTTCCGGACTGTTGCGACTCGAGATCTCTTCCCCACCGCCCCAAGTTAATTCCTGAGATGACAACTTCCTTGTAACCAGTATCGACTAGGCTGTTAACTTCTCGTAACGCTTGCGGAAGTGGAAGAGAACGGCTATGCCCACGAACAGATGGAATCACACAAAATGAGCAGCGGTTATCACATCCGTCCTGCACTTTGAGGTTGGGACGAGTGCGTTCGTTGCTGGCATCAAAAACCGGAGCCGCTAGAAGTTCGGTGTGGGCAAAGATATCGGAAACATGAATTGGGATCGCTTCTCGGTCACGCCGGGCAAGGCTCGCAAGGGGAACAAAGCTGTGCCCAGGCTTGGTGTGGACGAAGTCCGCGAGCTGATGCTTATGCGAGTTGCCGACGACCATCGTCACTCCCGGTAATGTGGCGATTTCTGCAGGAGCGCGCTGAGCGTAACATCCGGTCACGATGATCTGGCACTCGGGATTGATGCGATGAACTCGGCGGATCGCGGCGCGGGCGTCCTGATCGGCCGCAGCAGTAACGGTACAGGTGTTTAGAACAACAAAATCGGCTTGGCTTGCGGCAGAAGCGCGTTGGAACCCCCGCTCCTCGAATTGATGCTCGATGGCTGCGCCATCGGCCTGAGTGGCGCGGCAACCGAAGTTCTCGACATAGAAGCTCGACACGCCCCTAATACTAGCGCAGAAAGCTAAGCCTCGAGTGTAAGAGGAGGGAAGGCTCCGAGTGGCAGAAGTGGCAGGACACGCGCGTCACCACTTGCATCGGCTGGTATGCTTATATCGGGTATTGACAATGAAAGGTGCTGCATGAAGCGGCGAATTCTGCTGGTGGATGATGATGCGGCCGTGTTACTCACGCTCAAGGCTGTGCTGGAGTTGAACCAGTTTGAAGTGGATACGGCAGCCTCAGCAGTGGAGGCTGAAAGAAAACTTCGCTCCGGCGTATACCAGATGGTGATCACGGATGCGCGTATGGAGAGCGACGATGCCGGATTCCACGTCCTTCGGGCTGCCCGGGAGCAGCCCTACAACCCAGCGACGGCCCTGCTGACTGCCTATCCACCAATGGATGGCGACTGGAGACACTCTGGGGCACAATCGTTATTGGTCAAGCCCATCGGCACACAAGACCTCATGCGACAAATTGAGGCGCTGCTGGTGACTCACGAAGATCAGAAACGCGGTCCCCGGCTGGATATGTCCCGTCGAGATACGCGGAACCGGGCCAGCAAGAGCAAAGTAAGCTAGTGGGTTCGCCGTCTGATCAGCGATTTCAATCCTGCAACTGAATTCAAATTAAGCTGTAGCGGCTTGCCGCCTCTGCTGAAAGCACTCGCGGCAGAATACAGGCCGGCCCTGCGTGGGCTTAAACGGCACTGTAGTATCTTTGCCGCACTGCGAACAGGTTGCGCGAGTCTCCACCTTGGAGTAACCGTTTCTAGGCAAGGATGGAATTGCGCCCAGTACTGAAACCCGCTTGCTCTTGCAGGCTTTGCATCGTTTCGGCTCATTCCTGAACTGCTTGTCGTGGAAGAATAATTGTTCCCCCGCGGTGAAGACGAAGTCTGCACCACAATCAATGCACTTCAACATCTTGTCCTGAAATTCCATGACGAGACACTCCCTTCGGCCCGTGCCTGCGCGCTCGCCAGATGAAACCGTGGCGCACGAGAGCGCAGGATTGTTGCCCCCTCTGCTGTCGGAAATTCCTGGACTCGGCCCTCCGCGTCCGCTTCGGCGAGCGCGGCTCACTGCATGACATGCACGGGTGAGGAAGCCCGTGTTACTTGACCCGGAAAACGCGGGTCGAATGGAATGGGCCACTCGGGGAAGGAGTGGCCCAGCAGTACACAGTCTTGTTCTTTGCGTGCTTTTTTCCGGCTGCGCTTGCGCGCCAGTGCTTCCTTGACGCGCTTTTTCTCGCCGGGTTTCAGGTAAAAGGAGTGACGTTTTACTTCTTTGATGATGTCTTCCTGTTGTACCTTACGCTTGAAGCGGCGCAACGCATTCTCGAGGGACTCGCCCTCCTGAATCCGAACTTCGGCCAACTAACTACACCCCCAAACTAGTCCAATTTGGACCGCATAGTTATTGCAAGCTTCCCGCGACAAGTCAAGTGCTATATGCAGAATTTCAGGCTTTGAATGGCCGCTTCGCTCAAGTGAGCCCCACATAATCGCAGAATTTTTTTCGTCAGAACACCAGACGCAAGGCGAGCTGCACCTGGCGAGGCGCGTACGCATCCCGCATGCGCAGGAAACTTGTCGGGAGTCGATAATGCCCTGGGAAGTGCCTGTTACTCAGTAACTTAGCTGATTGGATGAACTGTGCGGAGTTGCTCTGAAAACCATCGTCTGTCGTCAGAACCCGCCGGTTATCGCGATTAAGGACATTGAAGGATTCGCCGATTAGTTCCAGCTTGAACCGATCCCCGAAGTACAAGCGGCGGCTGAGTCGCACGTCAGTTGTGGCGTAGTCGGGGCCAACAAACGAGTTGCGGCGGACGCCGGGAAGACGATCGTTGGAATCATTCCCATCCTGGTTCGGGTCCCCGGTCACGGTTGCGTTCACGGGTCGTCCGCTGCCCACCGTGGTCACTCCTGAGGCCTTCCAATCGTTAAAGAAGTGCCCCAGCCATTCGTGCCCGCGATGAAACGGCCGAGGCTCCGCTACCCATGAGAGTGCGAGCCGGTGGCGTTGATCAGTAACACCGGGGCCGCGTTCGGCGCTGGGAAGAAATGAGTTCTGAACTGTCGCTGGGCGCCCAGCGACAAGTGCATCCTGACCGTCGTCGATAGCACGTGCAAAGGTGTAAGCAAGCCTGAAATACACACCCCTATTCATGCGCCGGCGCACCGAGAGCGTCGCGCCGTGGTAAACGCTCGAGGCTGCACTTTCGAACAGATCAACTGAACCGAGCTGGGAGATAGGTCTTGCCAACGGATTTATACACGGGGGAAAAGGGCATTGGAGACTCTGGGTGAATTGCAACGTAGAGAACGAGTCAACGGTGTAGTAAAAGTCCATGAAGTTTGCACCGGACGCATCGAAGACGGGGTAGGTGACGTTTACGGGGGTTGGGAGATTAATGTTCCGGGCACGAATCAGGTTTTCGCCGTGGACATACATATACGAAGCGCCAACTGCGAGACGATGCACAGCTTCACGTTCAACATTCAGACTGGCTTGATCGACTTTGGGAATTTGGAAATTGGGCGAAAAGGCTGACAAGTCAGGCTGGAGGAATGGTTTGAGTCCGGCTGGAGCTGTACAGGTGACTGCGTTGATTGGGCAACTCACGGACAGATTGGGATATGGGGGAAACAAACGACGAGCGAATGGGTCATTGTTATTCAAGAAGAGAAAGCCGCCATTCAGGCCATTGTCACTTTCTACAACGGAATTGTAGATCTGCGGAATACGCGTATAGAACCTGCCATATCCCGCCCTAATAACCAGAGGACGCTGGTCTCCGATTGAGTACGCTAGACCGATTCGTGGCGCAAAATTGTTGTCATCAAGAGGAACCCGGCCGGAGGCCGGCCACAACGGATTCGATTCCAACCCCTTGGTCGAGAATGTTTGCAGGTCATAGCGAGCTCCCAGATTGACTGCTAAATGGTCGCTTACTCGGATTGTGTCTTGGGCAAAGCCGGAATACTCGTTGCTGTCAGGATTCGTGACGGCAGAACCAAATCTCTGTAGATAGTAATGGGGCACCTGGTGCGCGTAGGCGCGCAAAGGCGTGAGCTCGAGTCCCGCCAACTGTGGCGCGAATGTAAAGGGATTGACTTTGATGGTATCGAAAATGTACTCACCCCCGAACAGTGATGGGAAATAGTTGTAAATCCACGTGAACAATGTATCGCCACCAAATTTCCACGAATGGCGCTTGCCCTCAAGACTGAGAGTCTCGACGAGATGCAGGCGGTGCTCGCGAGTCCGCCGCGGGAGGATCGAGGAACGGCCAAAACCATTAGTTATGCCGTAGATTTTCGTGAGCGGGTCATTCGTATTGCTGGTGGAACTCTGCAGATCGTGGGAGAACTGCGCACGAAGGTGGCTGAGTAGACGAAACGAAATGTTGCTGGTCAGCGAGACCGAGCCTGTTTCAGTAAACACATCTTCCTCGCCGTTGTCGCTGATGCCGAACGTGCTGAGCGGGCTCGCCGGGTCAAGGAATACATTGTTGCTCCCGTAGTAGCGCGAGGTGCTTATCCGTGCAGCCAGATTGTTGTGCTGGTTGAGCGCGACATCGATCTTCAGGAACCCAGCATTTCCGATCATCGAGGAGGCATACGTTCCAGCCTGCCTGGACAGCTGGGCGGCCGTATTGAATACCAGCGCCTGATCTGTGTCTTCGTAATCGCCGGGTGTTACTGGACCTGCGGCGCGCTCCGGCTGGACTAAGGAACCGCCATCCACAAAACGCACCACGGTCGGGATGTGAAAGATGTGCTGGTCAAACCCCGTAAAAAAGAAAGCACGGTTCCGCCGGATGTGGCCTCCTAATGTCAAACCGAATTGTTGTTGCTGATCGTGTGGTTTGAAATCCATAAACGGATGCTGCGCCGCAAGAGCGCTGTCGCGCAGAAAATAGAACTGAGTTCCGTGGATCTGATTGGACCCGGATTTTGTAATGACATTTACGACAGCGCCGCCGGCCCGTCCGAGCTCCGCTCCATAAGTGTTGGAGGAGACCCGAAACTCCTGTACGACTTCATTGCTGAATTGATAAGGTGCGCGATATCTCCCACGAGCCTGGGCAAAGAACCCATTGTTGTTATCCCCGCCATCGACCAGATAACTCGATTGATAACCGCGAATGCCGCCGAAAGCCAGATCTCCATTCGATCCGGAAGTGAGCCCGCGCGGGTCCTGTGTAACCCCCGGAGTGAGAAGCGCCAGATCGGTGTAGCGGCGTCCGTTCAGGGGAAGATCACTGATCGCATGCTCATCAATGACTGACGAAATCGCGCTGGGCTGGGTTTCCACTAACTGCGGCTCACCGGATACTGTGATGCTCTCCCTCGCGCCCACGACAGGCAATTTGAATTCAAGTTCAGCAGCGCCGCCGACATCGACGTGCAAGTGGGGCGTGATCTGTGGGGACATACCACTGCTCTCGGCGCGCCCCAGGTAGTCCCCGGGCGGCACAAGTTCGAAGGCGAAGCGCCCATCGTCACCGGTGGTCTCCGCGTACCGTATTCCGGTCGCGCTGTTCACAAAAACTACGTTCGCCCCGGCGATTCGTCCCCCGGAGACGTCGGTCACAGTTCCACGGATCGCTCCCGTTGAAGCATCCTGGCCTAAAGTTGTCGATGTAAAAAGAAGAGTGGCGGCGAACAGGAAGATAGTAAGGAAATGTGACATAGGGCTCGCACCTGAGAGTTGGCTGATGCGAGTCCAGACCTGGGGAACAAAGCTTGTATATCACCGTGAGCGTGGTCACGGCTATGATCGGCTGAGATTTCTTTTAACAGTTTCCCTATTTGAAAATTTGGGCGAGCCCGTTACGAGAATTTGGTCGAGAGCGCCAAGTTACGCCACGCCGCACAATTCTCAATATTCAGGCTTATCATGACCACCGACGAGGCACCTGTCCGCGAGCCCCGCTACCAGTAGCGGACCCGTGCTGTGCGAGCAGGACTCCTCGGCCAGTCGGAGGGAACGCATTGGGGATGCCACGCATCACCGTTGAATTCCCTCCGGCGCCCCCATTGTTGCAATGTCACGCAACCGGCGGTGATTTTCATGTTCGGTTCTGTGTCATCCTCTGCCTGACCACTCCCTCTATCCTCTCTAGCACTTGGTCTTCCGAAAGCGACGTGGAATCGAGTAATACGGCGTCGGCGGCCGGTTGTAGCGGGGAGGCAACGCGCGTGCGGTCGCGGCGGTCGCGTTCGCGCAGTTCGGCTGCGTTAACCGGGGCAGCTGCGCCTGACGCTCGCTCTTGCTGGCGCCGCCGTTGCTCGCGCACCACTGGGTCGGCATCAAGAAAGATTTTTACATCTGCGTGGGGGAAGACTACTGTGCCTATATCACGGCCTTCCATCACAATTCCGCCGCTGCCGCCCATCTCCTGCTGGCGCGCGACCATCCACTCCCGAACTTTGGGGTGGATAGACACACGGGAAGCGCCCTCAGTAACGTCCGATTCCCGCACACGCTGAGTCACGTCGCGCCGATCGAGCAACACTCGGTTACCGGCTATTGTGGGTTCGAGGTGGATGCGGGAATCGTGCGCCAGTTGTACCAATGCCGGTTCATCGTCAAACGCCACGTCCCATTCGATTGCTTTCAGCGCGAGAGCGCGATACATCGCCCCGCTTTCAAGATTCGCATAGCCGAGCTTGTGTGCAAGCCGCGAGGCAATGGTGCTTTTTCCCGCGCCAGCGGGACCATCTATAGCAATAATGAGCTTACGAAAGGTGGGATCGGTCATTCTCCGAGCTAAATTCTACATGCTCGGAGAAGATGGACTTCAGCGAACTTGAACCGTGACTCAGACGGTGTCTTTGCCCTGTATCTGCACATGGACGAGGCCAAAATCGCAGCCCTTGCCATTTTTTGTGGGTTCTATCGCAACGATATGCTGATTCTGCTTCGTGCCCACTTTCAACTCTATATTCTTGCCATTATTATCACCCTCGCATTTCAATTCGTTGGAATCATCATCATCGCCGGTTGACGTGCTTTGACCGTGGCGGGTCGTGTGGCATTCGAGCACTTTGCCATATTTTTTCAGCTGATCACGATAATAAGAGACCAGCTTGTCAGGCGAATCATTGGATTCATACTCGATGGCAACCACCCGCAATCCGAACTTGCCGGCGGAGATATTGACGTTGGCGGACTTTTCTCCGCCTTCGTCATCCTTTTCTTTCTTGCGCGCCCCCGGATAAACAGGCAGCCCAACATCGCCCTCATCGGCATCCTTGCTGACGTGTATCCCACCTACTGGAGTCTGTATGTCCACCCTCTTGTCTTCGCCCTGCTCGCCTTTCTTTACGTTGATGCTGCAGGCGGCCAGGACGAGCAGCAGAACCGCGATAACGGTCAGCATTGCAGCGAAATAACTATTGGCCATTAGGTTTCGAGTTTGCATGATCGCTTTCTCCCGGCGTAAGTTGTGCCTCGCGTTCGATACCTGCACCTCGCCGCGCAATATTCGGAATGCTCACTGGCAGATGTCCATGAGTTGCAATTTCGCCGAATAGGGCCTTGGTGACACTCGCCTCGGATATGGGCACATTGGAAAATGTGCACAGGTAATTCTGCACTTCTGGAAAGTCCTGCGCCAGATATGGATTGCCCATTGCCAGCACCGCCGTCCTCGCGCCAGCGCGGTGAAGAATCTTCCTCAATAAGCTTCCGCTGGAATCATCGAGGGAGACCGAATTCGTTGGACCGTTCTCGCCTCTTATAGCTTTGCCGGCAGTGGGCACAACGTAAACAGCCGCAATCACGGCTTTGGCTCCTCCCACGGCTTGCAATACTTCCTCAGACATGGCATCTGCAATGCGAGGATCAACATAAATCACGTTCGCATCGGGGACGCGAACATGTATCTGCCGTTCTAATGTCCTTCCAGCCTCGGTGCGTACATCCTCCGACAAAATTACGACTACCAGATCGTTGCGCGTCTCTCTTGCTTCCTGATACGGAAGCGCAGACTTAACAGTTCCCGTTTGTTTCAACGGTAGCAGTTTGCCATTGTCGCGGACGAGCGTGACAGCGTCATCTGAGATCTGTTGGCCCAGGGCGATGTTCTCAGGCTGTCCAACGAGGGTTGAGAGTTTGTCGATATCCACGAGGCGCGCCTTGTGCAGGCCTAACGATGCTTTTGCCTTCAATATCTTGAGGACGGAAGCGTCAATTTGGGTCTGCGAAATCTCGCCCTTGCGTGCCGCATCAAGCATAGCGTTGTACGCAGCGTCTAGGTCAGGCGGAATGAGCAGAAGATCGTTCCCAGCTTTAGAAGCGTCTACCGCCGTGCGGCCGATGTTATCGGCGTAAAGCCGAGTCAGAGCTGCCATATCCAGCGCATCCGTCACCACGAGCCCTTTGAACCTGAGTTGATCCTTCAGCAAGCCAGTAACAATCGTGGGTGACGTTGTAGCAACCCGATTCGGATCGGACTCCAAGGCGGGCACCGTGACGTGAGCGACCATCACAGAATCGACTCCTATTTCTATCGCTCTGCGAAACGGCACCAGCTCAACCGATTCCAAACGCTTACGATCGCCAGTAACCTGCGCAAGACTCAAATGCGAATCGGTGGCCGTATCACCATGCCCAGGGAAATGTTTAACGGTAGTCAGCATCCCGTTAGCTCGGGCACCATGAACATAGGCTGTAACCAGATCACTGACCTGCTGAGGGTCTTCACCAAATGAACGAGTGTTGATGATGGGGTTCGCCGGATTCGAATTCACGTCGGCGTCAGGAAAAAAATTCCAGTACACACCGACGGCACGGGCCTCCTGAGCAGTTATGCGACCGAAACTCTCCGCATAGTCCAGCTTCCCGGTTGCTCCAAACGCCATGGCATGAGGGAACTCGGTAGCACCGTTTAATCGCATGGTCATTCCGCGTTCAAAATCGGCAGCGATCAACAACGGCAACTTGGAGTCTTTCTGCAATCGATTGAGCAGCTCCGCAGCTTCATAAGGCTGATTGCGATAAAGAAATGGAGGCTCGAAGCGGACGGTCATGGCGAACGAGCCGATGTGGTACTTCTGCATGGTGTCGCGAAGCTGCAAATAATCGGGACTGTTTACGTTCATGAATTGCGCTCGAACCCAGATCATGAAAAGCTGGCCTATCTTTTCTTCGAGAGAGAGCTTGCGAACCGTTTTCTCCGCCCACT
Source organism: Acidobacteriota bacterium (assembly GCA_003224905.1). Lineage (GTDB taxonomy): Bacteria > Acidobacteriota > Terriglobia > Terriglobales > Acidobacteriaceae > QIAA01. The sequence goes on along the minus strand of QIAA01000050.1, from coordinate 59,536 downwards.
TCTCGCCGTCCCGATCGAGGTGAATGGGGCCAGGTTTCACGTATTTGTCTTTGGGGAGGGCAGGAATCGCAAGGACAAGGATCAGAACCGGAATGCTGAGCCGCAACATGGGACAGACGATAGCAGAACAGGTGTCATGTGTCAGGTTCAGCGGGAGAAAGGACATCCCTGCGCGCGGAAGCGATCTGGTTAACAGCCCACTCCTGGGCTGCTAATTCATCGCCGAAGCCGCTGAACCAGACGACCTCCTGCTCGCGACGGAACCACGTCATCTGCCGCTTGGCGTAGTTGCGGTGTGCCTGTTGTGCGGCGGCAAGGGCACTGCCTTCATCTATTTGCTTCCGTATCACTTGAGCGGCCTGTTTGTATCCGAGCGAACTCATCGGGCGCGCCTCAGGCCCGTATTTCTGCAGCAAATGGCGCGTTTCTTCCACAAGGCCGCGCTGAAACATGCGTCGTGCGCGATTGTTTATGCGCTCGTAGAGCGCCCTGCGATCGGGATTCAATCCGAGACGAACAACATGAAACCCGTGCACTGGGTCCCGTCCCTGTTTCCATAACTCAGACATTTTTTGCCGCGACGCCAGGCAAACTTCGATTGCCCGAATCAACTTGGGAGTGTCATTCGGATGGATTCTTTCTGCGCTGGCATGATCCATTCGCCGCAGCATGCGATGCAAGTACCCGGAATCGCGCCGGGCGGCGCTTTCCCGCAGCCGCAGCCGCAGGGCTTGACAACGACGCGGACCGGGAGAAAGGCCTTCCAATAACGCGCGGAGATATAGCCCCGTGCCTCCGACAATGATTGGCAAAGTTCTACGAGATTTGATCTCTTCCAGCACGGCGCGGGCGCGGCGCGCATATTCTCCGGCGGTAATCTCTGACTTCGGATCAACAAAATCAAATAAATGATGAGGAGCACGAATCCGCTCGGCCGCACTGGGCTTGGCAGTACCGATTTCAAAATCTCGATACATGGCGACGGAGTCGCAGTTCACGATTTCGCCATGAAAGCGCTCGGCAAGAACAACAGAAAGAGCGGTCTTGCAACTTCCGGTCGGGCCCAGTATCACGACCAGCAGCGGCTCGGCGGGCACTGTCAGCGAACACTCCAGGAAACGGAGTGCCAGGAGCGGGCGAGCGTAAGAATGAGGATCAGTAAACCGATCACCAGCAACCCGGCCGCTTCCATCGTGCAGATGTGCGACTTCGCAGGGCGCTGTTTCTGCTGGGGTTCGGAATGCGGTTGTGCACCGGAGGAGGGCACGTGCTTATTTTAACCCTCCGTCCAGCCTGGCCGTGGTTTTCAGAAGCCCACCCCCAAACTACGTAGGCTTCGAAAGCGCCGTCCTGATACACTACGCCCGCTCAATGATGTCCAGTCCCCAAGCCAGTACGGCAGGACGAATTTACCGCTTTGGCGTCTTCGAGGTGAATCCCGCGGCGGGAGAGCTGCGCAAAAGCGGCGTACGGATCCGCTTGCAGGAGCAGCCCTTTCAAGTTCTGTTATCCCTACTGGAACGGGCGGGGGGAGTAGTTACAAGGGAGGAACTGCAGCAGAAATTGTGGCCAGCCGATACTTTCGTCGATTTCGACCACAGCCTGAACACGGCTGTGAACAAATTGCGGGAAGCATTGGGAGATTCCGCCGCGAATCCGCGCTATATAGAAACGCTTTCTCGCCGCGGTTACCGGTTTCTGGCCGTCGTAGAGCCGCTGGAGACGCGGAGACCGGCTGAGAGCTCCAGTGAAGTACTAGCCGCTCGGCGTAAAGAGCGCGAGTTACATCCTGGCCTCGACATCCCGCTCCCGCGACGTGGCATTACGCGCGGCCTTTTCGGACTGATTCAAGTGATGTATTTAGTTTTTTACCTGGCAGCTCTTTTTCGATTGCACGAAATCGCGAAGATTGTTGATTCGTTTCTGACTGACCGGATTGCGGAAGCAGTTTTCGCAGCCGTGCTCGTTACTGCAGGAATTGGTATTCCCGTGCGCTGCTATCTGCTTACCGCTGTCGCTTTCGATCATCAACCCCTCGGCGATAAATTTCTGCGCATATTTCCCGGTGTGCTTGTACTTGATCAATTGTGGGCTCTGGCACCTTTTCTCTTGAGCTCGAAAGTTGGATTCGGCGCAGCTTTTGCCGCAACTGCAGCTCTCTTGTATGTTCCGTTTTCCGAAAGAACACTGGTCCGAATGACCTATTCTAAGGAAGCCGGCGAATGGAGGAAAATTTCGCAAGCTGCGCACACAATCTCTCCAAAATAAAACGGGGCTGCTTGCGCAGCCCCGAGGATGAAATTGCGTGTGGAATTGCTTAAGTCGGTGGTTTTGGAATTTCGGGCAATAAGTCTCCGGTTCCAGCCGGATCTTTCCCATGCCACGAAAGATTATGCAGACCGCATTCCACCTTCTCGAAGCCGGGCCAGCGTCCGCCGCGCGGAGGTTCTCCCGGGTTCACTGCACGGGTGCAGTGAACACAGCCGATGCTGGGATAATTTCGCTCGTGCAAACGGTTGTAGGGAAGTTGACTCCGGCGAATATGGTCCCAAACTGCCTGCATCGTCCAATCCACCAGAGGATTGACCTTGATCAATCCAAACTTTGCATCCCACTCCACCTTGCGGGCGAGTGCACGCGACGGCGTCTGCTCCCGGCGGATACCGGTGACCCAGGCCCGCAGTTCTGACAATTTCTTCGTGAGAGGCTGAACCTTCCGTAAGCGGCAGCACTGATCAGGATCACGGCTCCAAAGGGCAGGCCCGTAGAGGCTGACCTGTTCCTCCGAACTGAGTTCGGGATAAACGCGTTCCACTCTGATTTGATAGTGCCGCTCGACCCGGTCGATGAGCTCATGCGTCTCCGGAAACAGGAACCCAGTGTCGAGTGTGAATACCTTTGGCCTGGGAGAGATTTGCGATGCAAGATCAATAATCACGATCCCTTCTGGACCAAACGCTGATGCAATGGCAATATCTCCACCGTAAAGATTGAATGCCCAGCCCAACACCTCCGACGCACTCCAGCCCTCAGCAAGATCCTGAGCTGCTGCAAACTGTTCGGCCATTAATTTCCTAGGCAAAAGGTGAACAGCAGATAACTAAACGCCTGCAGCGGCAACGCGCGGCGCGTGGAGCGGCACAGAAACGCGCGGCAGTGCTTGTACCGCATGGCCGCAGAAACCAATATTCATTTCGCCCAGAATTCTATAGATCTCGTCAGCGCGCTCCTGTCGGGCTGCCTGTTCCAGATCGCACACCTGCTTCCAAAACATATTGGTCTCAAAAGTCCGCCCACTGATCATGCGGATTTTAGGAAATTGGGTGGGCAAAAGCCTTTCTGTGTTGTTGTCGAGTAGTTCTTCTGCCAGCTTTTCCCCTGGACGGAGTTGCGTGGTCTGGATTTCTACGTCTTTCCCCGGGCGCAGCCCCGATAATTCGATCAAATCCCGTGCCAGATTCCCAATCAGCACCGGCTTACCCATGTCCAACAGAAAAATTTCTCCCGCGCTGGCCAGTGTACCGGCTTGAATCAGCAGAGACACGGCTTCGGGGATGGTCATCAGGAAGCGTTGCGCCTCTGGATGAGTCACGATGACCGGCCCGCCATGCCGGATCTGTTCCTGGAAAATCGGCAACACGCTTCCGCGACTTCCCAGGACGTTGCCGAAGCGAACGCAGCAAAACCGCGTGTGATGTTGATGTTTTTGGGATTGCACGATCATTTCGCAAACTCGCTTCGACGCTCCCATGATTGAGGTTGGGCGAACTGCCTTGTCAGTAGAAATCTGAACGAAGCGCGCGACCCGGGAGCACACCGCCTGCTCGACCAAATTGCGCGTGCCCAACACATTGTTGGCAATGGCTTCGCATGGATTTACTTCCATCAGGTGAACATGCTTATGAGCCGCCGCGTGAAAAATCACCTCCGGCTGAAAAGCCGTGAAAACTGCGCGCATTCGTTCCGCAAAACGGATATCTGCAACCACGGGAGCAACCAGACAATCGTTTTTACCTTGCAGTCGTAAATAGGTTTCATGCAGGCCGTTTTCGTCCTTGTCCAGCAGGACTAACTGCTTCGGCTGGAACTGGGCCAGCTGGCAGGCGAGCTCAGAGCCGATCGATCCACCCGCTCCGGTCACCATCACACATTGATTGCGGTACGTGTCCGCTACGGCGCGATCTTCGACGGTGAGGAGGACGGGATCGCGGCCCAGTAGGTCATCAATTCGTATCTCCCGGAAGGCAGCAATGCTTTTCTGGCCACGCAAGATCTCTTCCAGTGTAGGCACAATTTTCACCCGAACCGCCAGCGGATCGCATACCGCCCAAATGCGTTTGAGAGCCTCCCGGGGAAGCCGTGGGATGCAGATGATAGCTTCTTGAACACGATGCTTTTGAAGTAGCGTCGGCAGTGAGTTCAGATCTCCCACTACGCGAATTCCGCTGATCACAGTGCCAGCCTTCTTGGGATCATCATCAAGAAAGCCGAGGGCCCGCATATCAAGCCTGGATCTGATTTCCTTGGCAACTATCGCCCCGGCATGTCCCGCGCCAATCAGGAGCACGGGAAGGGCCTTAGCGCCGTCGCGTGGCTTACTGCTTACGCCTTCATACCAAACCCTGCGCAGCGCCCGCGCGCTCAGGCCCCCTGAGAGCGACAGCATGAAGGCGATGCTGATCAGAGCCGGCGGGACCTGCAGGAGAGGATTACCCCATTGCGCCCCATAAGCAAACAGTATTAGCCCCAAGAAAAACAGAGCGTAATTTCGGGCAAGAACTACAACATCAGCTAGGCTGGTGTACCGCCAAATCATTTGGTAGGTTCCGAGAAGACTGTTGACACTGATTTGCAAGAGGACTACCCAGGGCAGGCAAACCCATAGTTGGTACTCGAAGGCGACAGGAATGCGGCCTTCGAAGCGCAACTCGTAAGCCATCCAAAAGGCTGTACCGGCGATAACGGTGTCAATAATCCTTTGATTAAGCGATGAGTATGGATCGTATTTGTCGCTGTGCATATGGGCTGGTGAGTCGAAAATTCTGACAAAGAGCTGGCGTTAGGTTTGTAACCTTTGTGGACTAATTCACCAGGGCGAGAATGGTTCGAAATAAGACCAACGCATCGGAGGCGAAGCAACGCTTTCGGCTGTAATCCAGGGAAAGTTCGAGTTTTCGTGGCAAGATCTCGGAAACGTACTGTTCTTCTAGCGTCTCTGCTTTGAAAAGGTCTGCCTCATGACGAAATGCGAGTGTCGCCGGATCGGTCATGCCAGGAGCATCGCGCAGCAGCAGCGCGTACTGCTCACGGAATAGGCTCACATATCGCTCAACTTCCGGCCTCGCGCCGACCAGATGCATTTCTCCTTTGAGCACATTGATCAATTGCGGCAATTCGTCGAACCTGAATTTACGCAGAAACCGTCCGACGCGCGTGACGCGGGAATCGTGGCCCGGAGTAAGCAGGCCTTTTTGATCGGCGCCCCTCACCATAGTGCGGAATTTCAGAACCGAAAAGATCTTGAAATTTTTGCCAACCCGCGGTTGCAAATAAAAAACCGGGCCGCCATTGTTCAGCTTGATGAGCAGAGCAATCACCGCGAATAGCGGCGCCAGCAAGAACAGCAGCAGCATGGCACACGTAACATCAAAGCCGCGGCGGAGAACCTTGGCTATGGCTGGGGCCGTGCTGGCGTTCGGGCCTATTTCGGCCTGGGAGGGCACCGGGTCCGGCGTGTGCAACCCGGGAGCGCAGGTCCCTGCATTCAGCAGTTTGGTGACGCTTTCGACGACATCATCTACGTCCTGGTCCTGCATTCCAGGAAACAGGGGTAAAGACACAAGGCGCTGGTACGCGCCGTAGGCAATCGGAAAATCGTCAGGTCTATTCCCATATTTCTTGCGATAGAAAGCGTGCAGATGGGCCGGAATGAAATGAACAGAAGCCCCGATGTTGCGCGAGCCCAGCTGGTCAATAAACTGATTGCGGCTGATCGTCAGTTGATCCGTTTTCAGCCGAAGAGCATAGATGTGCCAGGCGTGCTCGATGTCCTCATGCTCAACCGGCAACTCCAGCGCTCGACACCTCGCGAATGCAGTGTTGTAGCGGTGGGCAATTTGACGGCGCCGAGCATGGAAGTCCGGCAGCTTCCGTAGCTGATGCATCCCTAGAGCGGCCTGGATGTCGGTCAAGTTGTACTTGAATCCTGGACACAACACTTCGTAGCCCCACGCACCCTCGGGCCCATAACGTTTCCACGCGTCCCGATCCAGTCCGTGCAGCGCCCACCGACGTGCCATTTCCAGCCATTCTTCGTTTGCAATCAGCATCCCGCCCTCGGCCGTGGTGAGGTTCTTGGTGGCATAAAACGAAAAACAGGTAAACCAGGGCACAATCGCCGAGCGGTACATCGAGCCGATCATCCGCCCCTTGTATTTCCCCGGCAAGCAATGGGCGGCATCTTCAATGATGGCCAGGTTATGATCAACCGCCACCTGCTGCAGCGCATCCAGGTCGCAAGGATGCCCGTACAGATGCACAGCAATGATGGCTTTTACGCGAGCCCCAAATTCCCTTTTGGCACGTCTGATAGCAGGTTCCAGCCCGGCCGGGTCCAGGCCGAGCGTACCGGGCTCCACATCGGCGAATACGGGCCTGGCTCCCACGTGTTCAATCACGTGCACGCCGGAACAGAACGTAAGCGGAGAAGTAATGACGCCGTCGCCAGGCCCGATACCAAGCGCCAGCAGCGAGAGATGCAGCGCGGCCGTGCAGGAGCTCACAGCCAGCGCATCCTCCGCCCCGACGAATAACGCGAACTCCTGCTCAAATCGCTTTACTTTGCCCCAGTCGTGATCCACTCCGATCGCAGCGTGTCTACAACTTCGGCAATCTCCTCCTCGCCAATTGACGGCGGAGAAAGAGGCAGGAACGTGCTTCGCATTAAAACCCCCCTGCGCTTGCGAGCGCGCGGTCAGAATTTCTGAAAAAGAAGTCTGGCAGCCTTCAGTTTTTCTGTAGAAGGCAAAGATAATGAGTGCACAGAAAACGCATTGGGGCGGCAAGATAGTAAAGCGCCGGCGAAATCGGGGCCAAAGTTCTCGCCAACGGAGGCGCGAGCGTCACACGCCGGGTCTGGATGCTGAACCCGGCGAACAGCCTGCGAATTTCGGCTCGCCCAATACCGCGAACGTCAGGGTTGGCGGGATTGTCATAAGCAAAGTCATACCATAGCAGCCTGCCTCGCGGTGCGAGCACCCGTCTGATTTCGCCTGCGATGCGCTGTTTGGCCGTGTTCGAGAGGACGGAAGTAAACATCGTGAACTGCAGCGCAAGATCGAAGCTGGAATCGAGAAACGGCAACTGCGTCGCGCTGCCACACAGAATGTTGAACTGCGGCCCGAACCGGCGGGCTTGCCCGGCATAATCTTCCAGCAAGTCAATGCCATAGAGAAGTTCCGGATCGGCGCCGTATTCCAACAACATGCGCAGCGTGGCCCCTCGTCCGCACCCCACATCGAGAATCCGCCGGCCGGAAAGGGAGTGCAGACCCGCTGCCGGCAGCATCGAGGCCATCGCTGATTCCAGTTCATAAAGGCTGCACAGGTACGCCGCGTTCAAACGGGAGTAGCGTTGCTCGGGAACGGTTTTGCGGCGACGCGCATACGCTGCGCGAATGCGCGCAAGCTCCTGACCTTCCTCGGGTGCGCTGGCCAGTGTAGAACGCAATACTTCAGGGCTGAACATTGGGGACAGTTATTGTTTCAATTCTCAATAGACCGTGATCCTCTCCTGGCGAAGGCATTTGATCAGGCCAAGGAGGAAGCCGAGATTGGCCAGGCAAAAAGCAAAAGGTGCAGAGAACAGGGAACCGGGCCGCCGCTTACGTTCCGCGAGCAAATAGCCGGCCAAAGCGGCGGCATAAAAACTCAGTTGCGCGAGCCAAAGCACAATGACCCTTCCATGGATCATCAGCACAGTATTTGATAGCAAGACCAGCAACAGGAATAGCGGGGTCATCCACCGCAGAACCTTGTGGGACAGGAGGCTCCAGGCAAACCAGGGGCGTGCCGCTGACCCGATTAGACAACGCCGGTCGAAATAGCCGCACAAGTTGCGCGCCACCATGCGGATCTGAGCTCTGAGTTCCTGGTGTGGCGCCAGAAACATTTCATCTGCGGCTTTGGCTTCCGCTTCCTGTAGCACCAGAAAACCCGATTCGATGACGTCCAGCGGCGTAATAAAGTCAACGTCGTAGCTGCCCTGGGTCAGAGGACGAAATAGTTCACGCCGCACTGCCATGCATGGTCCACTGGCGCAACACAGAATGCCGCAGCGGCTTTCCATAGTGCGCAACCAATGCTCATACCTCCAATAGAGTCCGCGCTGCTCGGTGACAGCACTCGCCTCCTCGTTGTGGAAAGCAATGGTTCCGCTGACACATCCCACGCGGTTATCGGCAAAATTTTCCGCCAGGCGGATTAAAAAATCGGAGTGGAATCGTGTTGCGGCGTCGGTAAACACCAGAATCTCGCCATGCGACGCCTTCACGGCATCGTTGTGCACGGCAGCGCGACCTCGGGATTCATGAAATTCCAGCAAGCGCACCCACCCTGGCGCGAACTCGCGTACGATATCTGCCGTCCCGTCAGTCGAGCCATCCGAGGCCACGATAATCTCCAGACATTCGCGCGGGTAGTCGAGCTCACATAGATTCCGCAATCGATGGGCGATATTTTGCTCTTCATTCCGAGCAGCAACAATGACAGTCAATCTCGGCGAGATCTCAGCCTTTTTGATCCGGAGGTTGCGAAAGCGCGCCAATGCAGCAAGCATCGCCGGGTAGCCGCCCCACGTATATGCCAGAGTCACCAAACCCAGAATCATGATGCCGGTAAGCGCGTCGAGCTTCAAGCGTGAGGCAACACAGGTTCGTCGGAGCGTGACGAGAACCACTCCCAGGTGAGGTGCAGGCCTTCGCGCAAGCTGGTGCGGGGTTCATAGCCAAGCACGTTCCGAGCCTTGGCGATCGAGGCATAGTTCCGAAAAACTTCGCCCGCGCGTGGGGGTTGGTACTGCACGTTGAGTTGGTGGCCGACTACTTCGCGCATAAGCGCCACCAGATCGGTAAGCGAGGTCTCTCGCCCGGTGGCGATTTGAAACACCTGCCCTGGAACGTTGGCCTTGGCCGCGAGTAGGACCGCATCGATCAGGTCATTCACATACAGGAAGTCGCGTGTCTGACGTCCATCGCCATAGATGACCAGCGGTTCTCCATCGATTAAATGTTTGAACAACTGGGCAATCACGCTGCCCTTGTGATGTGAATACGTGCCGTAGACATTGGAGAAGCGCAGGGCAACCGTATTGAGGCCGAAGGAGCCACAGAATGCTGAGCAGTAAGCTTCTCCCGCCAGCTTACTGGCTCCATATGGACTCTTGGGGCACGGCACCATCCCCTCATGCACCGGCAGTTCCTGTTCTCCTACAATCGCGCCGCCCGTGGATGCAAAAATGAATTTCTGCGCTCCCGCAGCTGCGGCCGCGCGCAAAACGTTTAATGTCCCGGCTGCATTGATTTCGAAGTTTAGCTGCGGATCAGAAACGGACTCGACCACCCGGGTGTGCGCCGCCAGGTGTACGACGATTTCCATCCCGTGCGCGGCCTTGGCGACAGCAGCTGAATCGCGAATATCTCCCACAATCAACTCGGCTCCAGGATCGAGATCTTGTGGAGTGCCCAGACTCAGGTTGTCGAGTGCGCGCACGCGCTGGCCCTGCGCTACCAGACGCGAAACCAGGTTCACCCCGATAAAGCCACAGCCGCCGGTCACAAGATAAGAGGCCACTCACGTCTCCATTTATCAATAATTGGGAACAGAATCTTCCGCAGAGGGATAGAAAAACTGTCGCTCAGTCCTGACCACGATACTGAAAACAAAGCCGGATCACCCGCTGCAACTCGCGCCGGTTGCGCTGTCTAAGCGGGGAACGGGAAACCAAGCTGGCCACTAGGTTCCACATCCAGCGCAGAGAACTGGCGACCACCACCACAATGCGGACGATAAGGCGCGACATGGCTGAGTAATGTCGCCGGTACAGGTAGAACAAACCCTGATAGGAGTGCACGCTGTAATCGCGCATACGTCCGGCGGAGCTCTGCCCCACTAAGTGAATCACTTCTCCCTTGGGCAGGTAGTAAAGCTTCCATCCCCCCTGGTGCAAACGAATGCAGTACTCCATGTCCTCGAAGTACATGAAAAAGGATTCGTCCAGCAGACCAACCTGCTCTACTGCCTCCCGGCGCAACATCAGGCAGGCAGCCGATATGTTTTCGACTTCCAGCGGTCGGCCAGAGGCAGCATAGGGATCCAAATACACGCGCAAGGTCCGTCCCAGGAGCCAACCTAAATACCGCCGCAGCCAGCGCCGTCTACCGTCGGTCTGGAACATGCCTGCCAGTCCGGACAGACGCAACAGCAGCAGCAGGGGCCCGGGACGGTGGCTCACCGATGCCTGGATGCTCCCGTCGGCGTTCAGCAACCGGCACGTTACGCCTGCTGCTTCCGGATGTGTGTCCAAAAAATCGGCCATCACGTCGAGCGCGCCCGGCCCAATCACGGTGTCGCTGTTAAGAAGCAAAAAGTATTTACCCCGTGCCTTCCGAATGCCCTGGTTGTTGGCTTTGGCGAAGCCGAGATTTTGGGAATTCTCAACCAGCATCGCCTGGCGGAATTGCGTGCGGACAGCCTCGGCGCTGCCATCGGAAGAGTGATTGTCGATGACGATGATCTCGGTCGCTGCGCCGGCATGGCGTTGCAAGGATTCCAGACAATTCGTCAGTAACTCCCGGGTGTTGAAATTGACAATGATGACGGAAATTCCCACGGAGATATCCAGCGCCGGTGCCGCCTGGGATGCATGCGCACGCGAGCTTGCCAGAGATGCAGTCTCCCAACTAGGCATAGCCGATACCTACCTCCGGCCTCTGCCTCGCGGGAATCAGGCTCAATCCCTGCAGCACGCGCCCGGGGAAGAGGAACGCATAAAGCAAAGCTGCCCACAATGCGGCCACAAAGAAAGTCTCACCCACGCCCTCGATGGTACTTTGCGCAAGATAGTAAGAGAGGAAAATTGCCATCGCGATCTTCGAAGACTGCCTCCATTTTTGTTGGGTGAATGCCATCGAAAGCCGCTGCAGAGCGAAGCTGTACAGAAAAGAGCCGAGGACGACGCCGGCGAAGCCGAAATTGGCGTAAAACTCGCCGAAGATGGTGTCCGTCGTTGTTCCTCCTTCGTGTGAGTACAGCCGCTGGTACAGGTAGCCGTTGAAGTCCACCCAGTAATTCTGCGGGAAAAAGTTTCGCTTTAGGGGAGAAGGGATCAGCGAAACCGCGTCCTGAAGATAGGTCATTCCCAACCGATGATTGGTCTCTCCGGGAAACAGCGCCAGAATATATTGCAGGTGTTTGGCGCCGAGCGACACGCGTTCGGCAGCGTGCGTTAAGACTTCGCTGAAGAGGATTTCGCTTTGTGAGAAGCCAAAGCCGAATTTCAGCGCCGTACCTGCTACCAGAAGGGCGCAGATGGCGGCTGCATACAGCACGATGCGAAAACTGCGGAACGGTTTGAAATAATTGCGCATCAAGCCCAGCTGCAGCAATACACAAATCTGTGTTGCCCGGATTCCAACCAGGAACAAGCAAATGAAATCAAGTCCCACGAGCACCAGGGCGAGCCGACGTGCGCCGCGGCTTGAACCTGTGTACCACTTCGCAAGCAACAGCAAAATCACAACCGGCGCGATGCGGGTCACACCCTGAATCGCATAAGTCGAGCCATACAATGCAGCGACCCGCGTGCTCTGCACCAGGCTGAACACGTCCGTCGTGTCCCAGATCTGGGTTAGGAGCGTGCCGTACAGTTCCGCGTTCGAATAGAAAAAGAGCGCAGTCAGACCGGCAGCGGCGGCCAAAACAACCCAAACCTTTCCAAGGCGGACATCGTCACCTAGTGGAGTGCGCGCAACTAGTGATGAACCCCAACCACTGGCCGTAACTGCGCCCAAGATTAAGCAAATCAGGGCTAAATTCAGACAAAGAAGTAAGCGGGAGTTGGCCGACAGGTAGAGCAGTCCCGCTTCAAACACGGGCTCGTAACGATAGACATAGACGGCCGGTATCACGACGCCGAAGGCGAGAAAGCCAGCGTGAACTCCGATAGGCGTGAAGAAGAAGCTTTCTTTATTGATGATCTTCAAGATCAGCAAATAGCAGAACAGAATGGCCAGAGTGAGCCAGATCATACGGAGTTCCGAACGGACAACCGACTTACTCTATTACTTTGATCTCGCTATGCGAAGCTGCCCCGCAAGTGCTGCGATCAGGCTGCGCTCGGTGCCGTCGAGCACGAACCGCCAGGCCAGAATCGCCAACCCCGACAGAAGCACGCTGGCTGTGCCGAGTTGGAACAGCTGCGATTGCCCCACAACACAGGGAAATAAGAGCGCAGCAAAAACGCACAGCGCGGCCAGCGTCCTCGCTATGCCCTGCTCCACAAGCACATGCCAGGAAAGCAGCTTCAGACGGACGCTTGCTGCGATGAGGAGAATGCAATCGGCGGCCACCCGCAACGTCCACGCTGCTGCTGCTCCGGAAATGCCCCAGTGGACCACAAGAAAATACACGGCAGCCAGGTAAGGCGCTAATTCGAGCAGGTGAAATTTCGCGGTAAGGTCGGGTCGCCCTATGCTCTGCAGTAAACTGAACGGCAGGATGGCAACAGCATTGAAGAGCATTCCCACGGCGAGGATCTGAAGCGGTGCCGCGCTCTTCGCGGCATACTCGGCTCCCAGCCACCACTGCAGAATTTCTCGGGCGAATGCAATCACCAGAATCAGCGCCGGACCGAGCGCGAGCAAAACCGATTTGCAAGCGCGCGCGCACAGTTCTTCAACTCGAGACGCCGAGCCACGGGCCTGCAGGGCGGTGAATGCCGGAAAAAGAGTGGCGCTGAGAGTCCCGGGCAGTATCCAGGCCCGATTGATACCGTCGAAAGCTGCTGTGTAATAACCCAACGCGCTCATCGAAACCAGCGAAGCTATAAAAATGCGGTCCAGGTAGCTCAGCAGCGGATTCAGCAGATTGGATATCTGTACCCATCCGCCATAGCGGATCAACGACGGCAGCAGCTTCCAATCGAGAGAGAAACTAGCTCTGAGAAATGGAAATACCCGAAGACAGCAACCAAGATACGCAACTGCAACTGCCGTCCACAGCGAGCCGAGCAAAGCGATCATCCCGGGCAGGTGCCAGCCCAGGGAGGCAGCCAAAGATGGCAATACAAAAACTGCAATGTTGGCCGGGGCTCTCACCGAATTCACCAGGTCGAAGCGCTGGGCTGCCTCCAGCGCCCCACGAAAAGTGTTAGCCACTACCAACAATGGCACAGAACCAGCCAAAATAAAGAGGGCGGCTTTAGCTTCCCTGAGTAGGCGAGGAGAGATCTTCAAGACGTTGTCAACAACCATCGGGACCGCCAGGGCGCCCAACAGACTCGCTGCCAAACCGAGGAGGCATTGTGCCGTGAGCGATGCGGCAAGTAAGCGTGGCAGGTTATCCCTGTCGCCTAGGCCCAAATGCTCGGCCACGAACTTAGTCGTCGCTCTTCCCAAACCCAAATCCAATATGGAAGAGAAGCCAAGTACCACCCAAGCGATCGAGAGCATGCCAAATCGTTCGCTGCCCAGCCTACTCACCAAGTAAGGGATCGTGATCAGCGCCGCGAACAGGGGCAGAACCTGCCCGCCCAGATTCAGCGCCCAGTTCCTGCTTAACAGTTTGCCATCAATCGCAGTGGTCACAACTTGTGTGGGAGTTCGCCAATTCCGGCAGCAGAAATCAATCAGCCGCAGCCGCCATCGCAGCGGGCCGTTGACGGCGGTCGTTGCGGCTGTTCCGCCAGTCGACTTTCGGCAGCAGCAGAGAAGCATCAATGCGGTCGCGGTACTGAAATGCGATATTCACCAGCGAATCCAGCAGCGATTCCGAAAGCAGATGAGGTCGCAGCCCCAAATCCAGCAGCTTCGTATGCCTGGCATTGTAGTAATGTTCTTCCGCCTCGACGCGGGGATCGGGGAGATGGTCGATGGGCGCATCGATTCCCATCTTGTGTGCTGCGGATTGCACAAGCTCCGCCAGCTCAAGCACCGAAAATTGTTCGGTGAACTGATTAAATACCCGGCATTCGCCGCGCTCTGGTGGATTGATGCAGGCCAGCTCAATGCAGCGCACGGTATCGCGAATGTCCAGAAAACCGCGGGTCTGCCCCCCGCTGCCGTACACCGTCAACGGATGCCCGATTGCTGCCTGCACGCAGAAGCGGTTGAGAGCCGTGCCAAAAACTTCGTCATAATCGAAGCGGTTGATCAGAGCCTCGTCAAGCGAGACCTCCGCCGTAACCGTGCCATAGACTACGCCCTGGTTCAGATCGGTTGCGCGGATTCCCCAGATTTTGCAGCAGAACATAATGTTATGACTGTCGTGCACCTTGGACAGGTGATAAAAGGAACCGGGCTGCTTGGGAAAGGGCAACAGATCTTCGCGCCCGTTGTGCTGGATTCTGATATAGCCCTCTTCGATATCGATGTTCGGTGTGCCGTACTCCCCCATGGTGCCGAGCTTCACCAAATGGCAGTTCGGAGAAAATTCCTTGATGGCAAAAAGCACATTGAGCGTGCCCACTACGTTGTTTACCTGCGTAAACACCGCGTGTTGCCGGTCAATCATGGAGTAAGGAGCCGCGCGCTGTTCAGCAAAATGAATGACCGTTTCCGGCTCGAAAGCTTGAAAGCTAGAAGCGACGAACTCGTAATCGGTTATGTCTCCCACGAAGGGCTCTATGGTCTGGCCACTCACCGCGTGCCAAACCCGCAGGCGTTCAGGAAGGGCCCGAATGGGGGTGAGGCTTTGCGCTCCAAGTTCGTGATCCCAGAGACGACGATGGAAGCTGTCGGCGATCGCGACCTGATGTCCCCGTGACGACAAGTAAAGTGATGTCGCCCAGCCGCAATAACCATCCCCGCCTAATACAAGTATTCGCATCGATTTCTCCTGAATTGTTCTGATTTATGTCGTGCTTGAAATGGAAGGCTGTTTGAGATCTGCAAGCGCCGCATGATCGCGCTCAAAGCTATTGACTTGATCTGTGGCGCCTGAACCTCAAAACCCGGTTGGTGATATGTCGCACATGCGAGCTGCGCTGAGTTACGGGCCCGAGGCTGGCGGCAACATCGGCATACACAGTTTGCGCCAGACGCTTGCTTGGATTATGGGGATCCGTCTCGTTCCACCTGGCACGGCACAAAGTCCAGATAGTGCCTGAAACGAGGCCAAGGAAACCGGCCAGCAAACTGATAAGAGTACGCGGGGGGAAGGACTTGCCCTCCGGAATCTCAGCGTTGTCGAGGATTTTGATATTGGGAGTTTCTTTGGCTTCCTGCACCTTGGCCAGTTCGTATTGCTGCGTCAACAACTCGTAGATCGTTTCTTGGATTTTGCCCTGCCGTGAAAGATCGGCATAGGTAAGACCTACTAACGGCAGTTTTCGCAATGAAGGAGGACGCAGGGTGGTGTCTTTGCCCACGCTCGGGGCTAGGTCACCATCTTCGAGTTGAACGATCTTCTTCTCTAGTACCTGAACCCTAGCTTTGCTGGCGCGAACTTGTACATTGCCATCGCTGTACATTTGCCGCTGCCCTTCGAGTTCGGACTGGGCGTTCGCGAGACGTGCCTGCAAGACTCCGGCCGAAACAAGCATCGCTCGTGCCTGCTCCTTGATATCGATAGCGGCATGCT
Source organism: Acidobacteriota bacterium (assembly GCA_003224905.1). Taxonomy (GTDB): domain Bacteria; phylum Acidobacteriota; class Terriglobia; order Terriglobales; family Acidobacteriaceae; genus QIAA01. Next base: position 43,682 of record QIAA01000050.1, on the reverse strand, counting down.
GGCTGGAAAATTCACTCAAGTTTTTCTCGGTCGTATCCAGTTCCTCCTTCACCGCGCGCAGTCGCGTCTCCAAAAACACCCGCTCGCGATGCGCTGCCGAGGCATTCAATTGCGCCATTAGGCGATCGAGTTCCTCTACATATGACTGGGCGAGAGCAGTTGCCCTCTCCCGGCTTTGATCGGTAACCGCTAGAGTGATGACGCCGCTTTTACGGTCTTCGGAGATGTCGGTGTTTGCGGCAAGTTTCCCGCGTGCGTCCTGCATGTTCTTGCTGCCGTATGCCCTTCTCAAGCCGAATCTCTCAACCAAGCGGTCCTTTACGGTGCGGCTGCGCAGAATCGCGATGAATACCGCCCCGGAGGTTTTCAAGCCCAGCAGGTCTCCCGCGAGTCCCATCCCGCTTGCCTTTTCCGATAGAGCCATCAGGGAAGCGAGGCCAAGGCCCGTCTGCGTGTCAGAGGCCATAAGCTGAGTTTGCGATTGATAGCGCGCCGGAATCAGCAGCGCAGTCATAGCGCCAGCCAAGACCCCAGAAACCGCCATGCGGAACAGAAACCGTCTCGCATCCCACAGCAAACGCATCCGTGATGCAACAGTGGAGCCATCTGCGTGGCTGGATACGTCCGCCCCTGATACTTGATTTCCATCGAACGTCCCTGCCAGGGCTTGCTCGCGGATGGCGGCGGTGGCATCGCTCATATTCCCGATGAAACTCGCGACGAAGGTCCGGCTGACTAGTTTGGTTTCCAGTTCGGTCGAAAGGTGAACTGCAACGAGGTAGTCACGGCGGATTGTCAATGTAGACACCCAGGCTCAGGTCCGGGCGCAGCAACAGGTCCGTGCGCAAACTGAAGTCTTGCAGCCGCCCGCCACCCACGCCGATGAATCGCTGGTCCACTTCCTGGTGCCGGTAACCAAACTGGATGGTGTTTCGCGGGGAGCACCAGTAAGTCGCCCAGGCCTGCCCGCCTTGCCCCATTCGCCCCATCCAGCTGCCCATTAACATGCCATCGTTTGTATCGCCGGAGATGTAGCGGCCGTCACGGTAGACCGCGCCTGGAACGAAGTGCATTGTTGGCAGATCGGTTGTGATTCCCTCCGCGCGAAAATCCATGCGGGAAATCTTGGGAAGATGGGCGAGATAGATTCCTAGACTCAGCGATGGGCGATTCGAGCCCAGGGGGGAATACTCATCGATCACCATCGAGTCGAGATAAAAGGTCAGAAGATTGCGCATTCCCGGGATTCGGTAGCTCAGATCGAACTGGGAAAGGCGTTTGGCGGGATTGTCTGCCAGATTAGCGCGATGAACAAGAAAGGTGCGCAGGAAGTTATGCCAAGTAAAGGGCAGTCCTGGGCCGCCAAACTGCGCGGTGAAGCCCATGCCAAACTCCAGGTTGCGAGTGGGCCGGAAACTCAACTTCGTGCCGTGGAGGAAGGGCTGCGGATTGATCTCCGGTCCATAAAGATGAGGCGGCGAGAACACCCAGCGCTGTCCCGATAGCTGGCCGATGAAGAACTCGCTTCGTGCCGGGCCGAGCACGTAGGAGAGAAATGGGATCTTGTACGGGGAAACGCTGTCCACCCGGAGCATTAGCATTGGTTCTGCATTATTGCTGAACAACAGCGGCCCGCTCTCCGTTGCTCCCAGCCAAAGGCTCTGCTGCCCGAAAGAAAACTGCAGGCTGTGCACTTTTGAACTAGCGTAAGCATCCAGCAGTCGAAATCTGTTGACTGAGTTTGCGTCTGCTGCAAGCAGGGGAAGCGTATGGCCCAGGGAAGGCGTTCCATCGGCCGCAGCCATTGCCTCCAGCACCGATGCGGGCTGGCGCGGGGTGGCCGGGGCTTGCTGATATTCGCCTGAAAAGTAGAACGCCATGGGCCCAGCCGCAGCATGCGCTCGAACACCGGTCACAGAATTAAGGCCGGAGGCATAGGGGCGGCCGTAATCGTTGACCATAGTTTGGGCGAAGTGATAACCGTCACGTAGCGGCGAACCCGCAATTTGCGTTAGCCGGGTGTAGATTGCATCTACACGTATTTGGCGATTCGCTCCGCCTTCAAAGATCTTCTCCTCAACGGAAAACTCAAGCTCTAGTTCGCCATACAGTTCTTCTGTTTCTCTCGAGGCCGTCCCATCGATGATCTGCTCTCCGGCCTCTTCCAGCAGACGCGCACATTCGAGGCGCGTCCACGGACGCAGGCCAGGGTAGGCGGTTTGCACATATCCCAGAGCCACCAGTCGCTCGAACGCCGGGTAGATCCAACTGTCCAGAGGTACATACGAGGAGGCCATTTTTTCCGGCGTTCGATCTGATTCACGGCTCTCGTGCCCAGCCTGCGCCTGAGAGTTCATTTGAGCGAGCAAAAACACCAGGAGCAGAGCGTGTGACTTGGCCATGGGGACGGGGGAATCTTAGAAGCTGCGACCAACTTGAAGGGCCACGCCTACGGCGTAGACTAATTGTGCTGCCAGTAGTGTGCTTTTCCAGCGAGTATTGGCGCTGAAGGCTTTGTCGGGAACGATCACCATATCTCCCGGGCTCAGAGCTTCGCCTTCCACTCCGCCCGTGAACAAACCACCCGAACCGCTGGCCACTGATCCATCGGCGCGGATCACAAAAGTTGCTCTGCGGTTCGCCATGACCGTGGGCCCTCCTGCTTGTCGTAAATACCAACCCACATTTTTTCCCGGCTTATAGGTGATCGCTGTCGGGTTGTACACAGATCCGTCCACCATCACAATATTCGGCTTCTTGGGAATGTAGAGCACATCGCCGGCACGCATCTCCAGATCTGCCAGGGTATTGGCCCAGCGCTTTACGTCCGGCCAGAGGTGTATTACCAAGCGCCCGGAGGGCGGCGTATTCTGCAGCTTCTGCATCGCAGCTTGCCATTGCGAGATAGCTGCCTGCTTGGCCATTTTCTGATCTTCATCGTTCGCCGGAGCAGACTTCAATTCTTCTCCCTGGCTTTCAACGCGGCGCACTAGTTCGGAGTGATTCCGTTCTTCCAGCTCGCGAACCTGCAGTCGTTCGAAGATCGCTCCATAGGGATAAGCATCAGCGCGAAAGCCTCCCGCTCGCTGCAAGATCGAACTCAAGCGCTCGCCCTCGCGTATGCCATATGTGCCGGGGTGAGCCACCTCGCCTTTCACTGTGATCGTGGCTCCGACATCTTTCCACCCAGCCAGTTCTCCGATAGTGAGCACATCGCCATCCCGCAGCCGCAGATCAGTATCCGGCTCACCCGAGAGGGCTGCGGCGATGCGAACGGTAGTGTGCTCGCCCACGATCTGCTGCCCGTTCTCCACCTGATAGCGGCTAAGATCGGCGACTTCGGTGTACGCGCCCCGCTTGAGTCCCCCCGCCAGACGCACTAAGTCTGTCGCTGACATCTCCTCGCCTAGAGCGTACTTGCCTGGCTTCTCCACTTGCCCCTGAATCACGACCGCCGCCGGATCGGCCTTCAGAGAGCTGCGCTGAATAAAAATGCGGTCTTTGGCTTCGAGCAAAATGTCATTGCTGGAATCTCCAGCCAGCGCCTTAGCGAGATTCACGCTGATTACTCTTAGCTTGTTGTCGCTGGTACGGCGAAACACTTGCGCATCCTGCAATTCCGCTTCCGGCTTCGTGCCACCTGCGAGATATACGGCGTCGCGCAGATGGGTGACCCCGTTGGTGATGTGGTCTCCGGGATGGCGCACTTCTCCGGAAACTGAAACGATGGGTGGGTCTTCAAAATGGTAGCGCCCAAAAATGCGGACCGTATCGAAGGGCTTCAACAGCAGGTCCTGGTCGTTGCCCTTGCCCGACATGGCGTCGCCGAGATTGAAAGCCAGCACCGCCGGCATGGAGTCGGGTGCTTGCAGACGGATGATTTCCGCATGGCGCGACGACGGCTCGGGAAGCAGGTCGCTGTAGGAGCGCACAAGATCGGAGACTTTCATCCCTTCCCGGAAGGGATATTTTCCCGGATGGAACACATGTCCGTCGAGATAGACAGCCTGTTCCGCATACGGAAGGATAGGAGAGATTTTCACTCGATCTCCATCCTGCACGTGAAATTTTTCCAGGGTGCTGCGGACCGCCTCCTGATCGTTGTTTTGCGGTAAATCGAGGCGGATCATGGTGCGCTTCTCGTGTGCCACCAGCCGTTCTACATCCATGTGCCGCAGGACGGCGGAGGGGAGCACCCCTCCCGCCAGCTCCAGCACTTCGGCCAGAGTTGTTTCTGCCGCCAATTCGTAAATTGCTGGGCGGCGAACCATGCCTTCGACTGTGATCTCCGGCCCTGTCGGCGGAACCAGAATTGTATCGCCCGATTGAATTCTCGATGGATCGTTACGGATTCCGTGCAATAGCAGGTCGTAGGCATCAAATTCATTCACCACCCGGTCGCCACGAAGATGGCGAACATGTCGAAGTGAGCCGCGAGAACTTGGCCCCCCCGCGGCGTACAGGGCGTTTAGAACAGTGGAAAGCGAACTGATGTCATACGCTCCGGGACTGACCACATCGCCCACCACGTACACCCTGACCGTGCGCAAGCGCCCCAGCGAAATGTCGGTCTGAACGTCACGGAACTGGGTCCGCAGTGCCGCCTGCACCAGGCGCTGGGTTTCTCCCAGGGTATGGCCGGAGACTTCAATGGTGCCGGCTTCCGGCAGCTCCAGTCGGCCTTCGCGGTCTACTACCCGCTTTAACCGCCGCGCTACCCCACCCCAAACCGCGACATCTAAGTTGTCCCCTGGACCGAGGACATAATCAGGCCCCACCGGCAGATCCATAGGAAGGTGTCTCAGATTGCTCACTGGATTACGAAAGATTTCCATGCCGAAGCGCTCAAGCACCGCTGGCCGGGCCGACACCTGCGCGTAAAGGTCGTAGAGCGATGGAACGTTAGAATACGGATTCGGCCGACGAAGAATCGCTGGACGATCATCTTCCGAAATATCAGGGTTCAGCTCTGCCGGGAACCCGTGGCGGTTCTTCGCAGACAGTTGCTGCTCCGATCCTGGTTTTGATGAGGGGTGACGGAAGCGCGAGTCCGACACCGCCGGGGCCTCGTCTCGTCGAATTTCCTGTCCGCCGACCCCTGACGCTATACCTTCCCATGAGTCCTGGTATTGTTTCTGGCCGGTTCTCCCTGCGCCGTGAGCGGCATTTTCCGGTTCAGAATCGGCCCCAGCCGGCGCAGACCAAACTTGCAGATCTGTGTGGGCATAACGCGTAAACCGACTACGCCGATTTTTCTCCCAATCGCGCTCACCTCCATTTCGTGACGTTGTCTGGCCGTTCGACTTGGCCTCCAACCTGCGAAGGTCGTTATTGATATCCTCGCGCGGCCTCGCCTCCCGTTGTTTTCGCTGCTCAACCTCCGCGTGCGTAGGCTTCAAGGAGATGTATCCCCGGGCTTCAATCTCGCGGGTCGCCAGGATCCGACCCTTCTCGTCCTCCCGCAGCGAACGGAATACCGCCTGATCGCTCAAATCCTTGCTATCCACCAGCTGGCCTTGTTCAAAGGCTTCTTGCACCAGCAATTTCTTTACCTGCAAAAGTAACCCGGGTTCCTTTTCGAGGATTTCGATGATTTTGTCCGCAGACAGCGAGACCTGTTGCGCAGCCTCCTGTTGAGCACGACTCTGGCGTGAGGCCAACGCGTTTGAAGAAGGGCTCACCTCTTGCGCCATTGCAAGAGCTGTGCAGAAGCACAATGCGGCAGCTCGGGTAAGGGGTACGGATTCCTTGGCTTTAAAAATGTGAAGCATGGTCAAAACTCGCGAATGCAGGATCTATTCAGGGATGTTCGCGATGCTGATTAGAAAGCCAGCCGTGTGCCATCAGCAGGGTTGCGGGATCCATTCCAGATCGCAGGAATCAATCTCCACCGCTACAGAACGCATGATGATTTCAAGGGACACGACCACGCGCAGTTTATCTTTCTTGCGCAGGAGGATGCCGGTGCTACCCGCCAGCGGTCCCTGTTTGATTCGTACCCTTCTGCCGATCTTCAGGTAAGGATGCGGCTCCAGGCACATGCCATTGGCGATGCCGCTGCGCAGCGATTCGATTTCGCTACTGGCAATTGCAGCCGGACTATTGCCAAACGTCACGAAGCTGACCACGCTCGGCAGCTGCAGCACGCGAACCCGGTCCTTGGAATTGATGTGCACGAAGACGTATGCGGGAAACAGGGCGAGTTCCAGTTCTTTACGCCGGTCCTTCCAGCGGCGCACGCTACGATACAGCGGCAGAAAGCAATCAATGCGCCTTTCATCGAGCAGTTGCTTTACCCGTTTTTCGTGACGCGTGCAGGTATAGACCGCATACCAATTCGTATCGAGACTCGTATGTGGCGCGCTCGAGTCGCTATAACTTCCCGTCTGTGGCCCACATACCGGTACAGGAACCGCAGTCGAAGTTTCATTGCTCTCTGGAATCACAGCTTCGCCACCTCACTTACAGGAATTAGTGACCTAACTTCACGCTAAAAAAGCCGAAACTCAAGACTTCAGTTCGTTCGAGAGCTCTGCCCGAAGCCATTCACTGCCGAAAGCGGGCCCTCACCGCCCCGCAGCGCGCGCAAGATGCCCGCTTCGGAATTTTCAATACGCTGGGAGCGAATCTCGCGATCGGCCCAGTAACAAATCGTGCTGTTGCGCTCCGCAGCCATGGCCAAAATGCGAATATGGGGAAAACGATCCAGCAACACATCGCAAATTCTCGGACGTTCCTCGGACCGGTCGAGGCCGATGATGAGAAAATCGGGATGAGCGCGCTCCACGGTTTCGGCAATGGCGGCTTCGTCTTCCAGTACGCCGACCACCTCGATATCCGGTTGATCAGCGATCGTGGCGAGCACCAGCTCTCTCATCAACCGCGGTCGATTTGCTATCAGAACTTTGATACTCCGCAAACCTCGGGCCTCGCGGCTATTCTCCGCGAAGTAAGGCAAAAGAAAAGGTTCAAATTAGTCCTCGCTGAAACGAACCGGATAAGTACCAAGCATGTACTAAGCGTTACCCATCAGAAGTACTTACGAAGTGGGGCCGAGGTACTAGAACGGTACTTGGGGGTGTTAGGTCTACGCGAAGAATGAACCGGCGCGTGCTGGGAGCACACGCCGGTCGCAATGGATCCTATTTGGTAGGCTGATTCTGCTGATTCTGTTGCTGCTGCGTCTTGGCATTAGGCTTCGCCGCGTTAGGCTTCGCCGCAGGGGCAGCTGCTGGTCTGGCGGGCACCGCAGCCGTTTTCAAGCCGGCGTTCACTACTGCATTCTGAGCAGGCGCGGCCGCAACACGTGGATTGGCAGCAGCACCTATAGCAGCGCCCTTACCTCCAGCAGCGATACCAGTGGGCTGAGCTTGACCCGGAACTGCTCCAACGCGGGCGCTGGCCGCCGGTATAGCTGCGGTCCTGCTCGCCGCATTGACAACGCCAGGCTGAGCAACGGCGCCGGCGACTGGCATCGCAGCACCATTAGTCATCACCCCTTGGGCCGGAACTCCTGCGACCGCTCCAGCAGGAGCACCAGCAGTTGGCGCTGCTCCCCGCTTACCCTTGCCTCCTCCGGCAACATTGGTCGTCGGCGCAGCCCCTCCCGCGGGGAGTCCAACATTGCTTGCACCCGGAGTGATGCTGGGGAAATTCAGGTTGTATTGCCGCACGAGCGCGGCGTCGGCACCGTTCTGCGCCTGCAGTTCATCAATCGAAAGGTTATACGTGTAGCCGGTGCCGACCGCGCTCTGATTGTTCCTGGCGCGAGCCATGGTGACCAGAACGTTGCCAGTCTGGCCGGGGCCCAGCGTGAACTGAGAGTCCGTCTGGTTGCCTCGATCAATTCCCATGCCTTGGATGACCGGCTGCCCAAAAGCACCTGGAATGTTGTAGGTGCTTCCGAAGTTATCAACCATAACGCTGGATCCATCGTGGTAGGCGATCATGAGCGGCTGGTTGGTGTTGTTGCGGAACTGCATGTTCATGCGGATGATGTGATAGCCGCCCTCCTGACTGAGCGTCGTCTGGCTGACTGCCGCTGCAAACGGTCCGGCGTTGAAGCACTGTGGGCCGCAGGAGCCGCTGGAGTAGTTCGGACCGCCAGCGCCGGTGTATCCGGCATTCTGGACGTTGCCATAGTTACCCGCGGGAGCATTGCCATAACCTGCTGGCGCTGCGCCACTGGCATCGTATCCTCCTTGGGGAGCTCCATAACCGGGAGCACCTTGGGCGACTCCGCCGGGCAAACTACCGCACGGGGGCTGCTGCTGCGGGTTCATCTGGTTTCCCTGTCCCTGCGCAGCACCAGGAATTTGCTGCTGCACCTGTTGAGCGCCTTGTTGCACGCCGGTTTGCGCCGCTTGACCACCTTGCTGTGCTGTGTTCGAAGCCGCATCCTTAGCGGACTTCTTGATTTTTTGCCAAACGCTCTGTCCGACGCCAGTCCCGGAAGTGGCCAGGAGCATGACGCCGACGATAAGAAGGGTCCCCTTTAGACCGCGCATTTCCTTATCCTCCCAACTTGAAGTTTCAAAACTTTTTCGGTCCAGTACGGCATCCCAGCAGCGGTTCTCCCCCGCCTAATTTGGGCCGCGAATTATCGCACATCTTTCCAGGACAGCCACATTAAAAAACCGCTACCAACGCCAACTTTGGAGTGCAAAATCATGCGGCAGCTCGCTGCGATTTCTCGAACTGCAGAGTTTCCGCTCCTTTTGTGGCAAGAAAGCGCTTGGTTCCAATCGCCGCGAAATACAGGCTGACCAGAACCGAAATATAAGCTCCGAACCCCAGAGAGACGGCTTTCATCGCTTCTTCCTGCATTTGGCGACCTACGCCCGCGGGATCATTCCCGCCAAACGCGCTCTGCATGCTGCTGCGAACCATCAGCCCCACTATCACCATGAATACAAGGGGTGCTGTTCCGCCCAGAGCCGCCCGCTTGTCCTTCCAGAAGTGGTGAACGAAAGGTCCAACAAGCGCCAGGAGCGCAAGAAAGTCGTAGAAACCGGCACTCGGGTGGCCATTACGCTCCAGGAGTTGAAGGCCGTTATTGACGTTCAGGTAGCCCAAGACTTGCCAGAAAGTAAACTCCAGCTTGCCCAGAAACGGCAGTTGCACCGTCACAGTGGACAGGAAAAACCAGCCGATGATGAGAATTCCCGCTGCTACCAGGGTGGGCACGCCAAATTTGGCGACCATCCCGGAGGCCAGTGCGGCGCCCTTTTCCCGCGCCACTGCCATGGCTGCTTCAGCTTGTTCCTTGGCAAGCTGGGATTCAGCTACGGCAAAGATAGCAATGATCTTACCTTCACGATCAAACTCGACATCCACCACCATCCCCGGTTTCGGCGGTACATCTGACTTCCAAATCCCTTCGAGAGTGAAAGGATATTGTTGTCCCTCCACCATCAGCAGCCCCGGCCCAATGTCGCGTAAGACTTTGCCCCTTTTTTTCATATCTTTCTCCTATGGAACTGCTTGAGCTAAAAAGCAGTTGTATAGGGGCAACTCCGCTGGTAGCATTCTCCCGCGAAGAGCCCAGGTGCTTTTCACCCTCCCCCGAACGCAGGCCCTTAGGTCTGTTGGCCTCTACTACGCATTGCGTAAAAGTTCAGAAAAACTGTCATGTCACTTCAAGATTCCCAGCCTGTGAACGGTTCCAGCCCCACACAAGTGGAAGCACCAGGCGCTCTACTGCAGGAGATTGCAACCGCCGAGGAGCGCAAGGCGCTGGACTATCTGTTCAGCGTCACTTATGAAGAGTTGCGCCGCCTGGCATCCTGCGTAAGGCGAGGCGACCCGGGCGCCACTCTCAACCCTACGGCGCTAGTGAATGAGGCTTGGCTGAAGATGGCAAATTCGCCAGGTTGGACGACTGCCTCACGTCTTCATTTCAAGCGCATCGCCGCTCGCGCCATGCGCCAATTGCTTATCGAGTCAGCCCGACGCCGCAACGCGCAGAAACGGGGCGGGGGAGAGGCGGTCACCATCGCCTTTGAAGATTCACCCGAGAACACACGTACGTGTAGCGATGACCTGCTTGCGCTCGATACCGCTTTGGCCCAACTCGCCCGTGTGAACCCGCGCCAGGCCATGATCGTTGAAACCCGCTTTTTCGGAGGTCTTGAGGTCGCTGAGGCCGCTAAGCTGTTTGAGATATCGGAGGCCACAGTTCTTCGCGACTGGCGGGCTGCGAAGGCTTGGCTTGCGCAGGAACTGCGCCGAGCGAGTTGAGTTTTCTTCGATGATTGTTTGCACTCCTCCGTGTTCCTCTGTCTCCTCTGTGGTTAAAGAGTACCCAACACAGAAAGCGCAGAGCGCCGTACGCAGTTTCTCCGGTTTAGGGTGGGATGAATGGACAGCAGGCGTTGGGACCGAATCCAAGACTTATTCCACGAGACAGCCGATCTTCCTGAACCCGAGCAACGCAGCTTTCTAAAAGCTGCATGCGGTGACGATGACGCGCTCATGGCCGATGTCCGCGCCATGCTGGAAGAAGATGCTAAAGGCGCCTCTTTCCTGAGTCGCGACAGAGCCCAGGTGGCAAATGAAGTCCTTGGCGAATCTGCTGCTGCGCTTCCCGCTTCCCAGCAACTCGGCCCGTACAAGCTGAAGCACGTGCTCGGCGAAGGCGGCATGGCGGTCGTCTATCTCGCCGAACGGACCGATCTCGGCAGCCTTGTTGCTGTCAAAGTCCTACGTGACGCCTGGCTTTCCCCGGCACGCCGCGACCGCTTTGCCAGTGAGCAGAGAACACTGGCGCAGCTCAGCCATCCTTCCATCGCCCGCCTTTATGACGCCGATACGCTCCCCGATGGAACTCCGTGGTTCGTCATGGAGTACATCGATGGCGTCCCCCTGACGGATTATTGCCGCCAGCACAAGTCTTCAATCGGGGAGCGCCTGAAATTGTTTCGCGCCGTTTGTGAAGCCGTGCAGTACGCGCACGGCCACGCCGTCATTCACCGCGATTTGAAACCTTCGAATATTTTGGTGAAATCTGACGGAAGCCCGAGCTTGCTGGACTTCGGCATCGCCAAACAGCTGGAAACCATCGATGCCTCTGTAGATCAGACACGTACCGGATTGCGGCTCATGACGCCTGCTTACGCAGCGCCTGAGCAAATCCGCGGCGATCGGGTTGGAGTGCACACGGACGTCTACTCGCTGGGAGTGATTCTATTCGAACTGCTCGCGGGCCAGCTTCCGTTCGACCTTTCAAACCTCACACCAGCCGAGGCTGCCACTGTCATAGCAGATCACGATCCGGGCAAGCCCTCGGCAGCTGCCAGGCGAATAGCGGAACACTATCTCTTGGCGAGCAAAATAGCGTGGGCTGATCTCGATGTGCTCTGCCTGACGGCGATGCACAAAGATCCGCAACGCCGCTACCGATCCGTCGAAGCGCTGATGCGGGATATTGATCACTACCTGAAAGGAGAGCCTCTGGAGGCAAGACCCGACAGCCTGCACTACAGGCTACGCAAGTTCGTAAAACGAAACCAGCGTACGGTCGTCGTTACCGCTATGGTTTTCGCGGTTGTTGTGGGGCTCGTTGTTTTCTTCACAGTGCGCTTAGCCAAGGCGCGCAATCAGGCGCTTGCCGAAGCGGCTCGAACCCAACGCATCCAGCAGTTCATGATGAACCTATTCCAGGGCGGAGATGAAGCTGTCGGCCCGCCCGATTCCATGCGCGTGGTCACGCTCCTTGAGCGTGGCGTGCAAGAGGCCAAGACGCTCACCAGTGATCCCAAAGTCCAAGCAGAGCTCTACCAGAACCTGGGAAGTATTTTCCAGAAGCTCGGCAAGTATGATCAATCCGACTCATTGCTGCACACCGCTCTGGAACAGCGCAAATCACTGTTCGGCGCCGAGAGTCCTGAAGTTGCAGAGACGCTGGTGGCAGTAGGTATGTTGCGCGACGAGCAGGCACAGTTCGCGGACGCGGAGCGCTTTGTTCGGCAGGGCCTGGACATGACCAAGCAAAAGCTGCCGCCCAACCATCCCGCCATCGCCAGAGCAGCCGCAAGCCTCGGTCGAGTCTTAGAAGATCGAGGTGCGTACGAAGACGCGATAAAGGTACTGGAGGATGCCGTGCGCCTTGAGTCTGCGCCCGGCGGCTCGATCAATGATCTCGCGGAGACTCTCACTGTCCTGGCCAACTGCCATTTTTACGTCGGACACTATTCCGTGTCGGAATCCCTGAACCAGCGTGTTCTTGCAATGGACCGGCAGCTCTACGGCGAGCGTCATCCCCACATTGCCGACGATCTCATCAATCTTGGCGCCATTCAGTTCGAGCAAGGGCATTACTCTGACGCTGAACGCTTCGACCGGCAGGCGCTGGACATCACGCGCTCGTTTTACGGCAACGATCACCCCGAAACCGCGTCGCAGATCACAATCCTTGCACGCGCCCTCATACCCCAGCACAGGCTCGATGAAGCTTCGGGCCTGCTGAAAGAATCACTCGGTATCCAGCGCAAGGTGTACGGAGCTTCCCATCCGCGCATCGCCTCTACCCTCAATGAACTGGGTAAGGTCGCTCAACAACAAGGCAAGCTGGACGACGCAGAAGCAGACTTCACTCAAGCAGCGGAGATCTATCGCACGGCCTACGCGGGTAAGCATTACTACATCGGTATTGCGCTATCTAACCTCGCCGCCGTGTGCGCGGAGAAGAAGCAGTATGACCGCGCAGAGCGCCTTTTCCACGAGGTGCTTCAGCTCTATGGGCAGACGCTTTCACCCGGTCACCAATTGGTGGGGATCGCCAAAGTCAGATTGGGACGAGCGCTCGTGCAGCAGCACCGCTACACAGACGCTGAGGTTGAGAGTCTTGCTGGTTATGAAATCCTGATGAAACAAAGTACCCCACCAGGCAATTGGCTGCAGAATGCACGCACCGACTTGACCGCGATCTACGAAGCCTTGAAGCAACCGGAGAAGGCAGCGCGATTTCGGGCTGAACTAACCAAGGCAAATCAAACCACGGCTTCGAAAAACAACTAGACTTTTTCAGGGATACGGCGCTTCGGCACCGCGATCGCGAGGTTTGTTGGATTGAGCACACCTTCCGTGGTGATGCGCCGTGCTTTGCAGATCTCTGCGGCAATCTTCGCGCCCGCTTCTTCGGGGTGTACTGGTTCGTCGGCCGACATCACGGAACTGGCAGCCAAGGTGAAAAGCAGGGCATCTTCCTGCTTATCAAAATAAAGGACCACCTGACTCGCTGCCATGTATGTACCTCCCCGGATTAATCCAAAGAATCATAGGACGATCAGGTACTCACTTGGAGATACTCTCTTGATGCCTGCCGCTCAAAAAAGGGGCCCGATTCGAATCAGGTACTTAAAAGCGAGATACAGGAATTTCTGTACGGCGGATTTACGGAAGAAATTGCGCGATCCACATTCCCGTCCTCCAACCGCACCAGCCGATCTGTCCTCAAAGTGGCGTAGCTTTCGGCAATTCGTGTTCGGGGAGGACCGCCATGAAACAAGTATTCCTGATTTGCGTGTTTGTCATAGGTGCGGTTTCCGCATTGTTTGCTCAAACCACGATGACGAGCAAGGCCCAGAACACAGGGCGGGATCTGGTTGCATGGACGCCGATGCAGACTCCCAAACCGATTCCTGCTGCGCCTGGACAAACCCCCGCTACTCCCGAACCAACACCGGAGACGCCTCCAGTTGACCGCCCCACATCCAACCAAACATCTCAACCGAGCGAACCAAGCGGTTCCCAGGCCCAAAGTCCGGGAGAGCAGGCCCAGCCCGCAGCACAAACGTTTACGGGAATGATCAGCAAAGAAGCAGACTCGTATGTCCTGAAGGTCTCAGATACAAGCTCTTACAAACTGGATGACCAGGATCAGGCGAAACAGTATGAAGGCCAACGAGTACGGGTCATCGGTAATTTGGATATGGGCACTAATCTGATCAAGGTGCAACGAATCGAGCCTCTCTCGTAAGCCCGAACAGCGGGAAATCGTCCTCGATCCGCGCACTCCGTCGCGCGTTGGAAATGCTACATTCTAGGATTCATGTCTGCGCCTGAATCCCGCTTTGTGAAGGCGTGCCGGGGCGAGCCCGTTGATCGCACACCGGTGTGGTTCATGCGCCAGGCCGGTCGCTACATGCCCGAATATCGCGCCGTTCGCAACGCGCATTCGCTGATTGAAATCTGCAAAAATTCCGAACTTGCTGCCGAAGTGACGATCACGGCGGCAGAAATCTTGAAAGTAGACGCAGCCATCATCTTTGCTGACCTGCTCCTTCCACTCGAAGTCATGGGCTTGCCGTTTCACTTTTCATCCGGAGAAGGACCAGTGATCGAGCAACCTGTGCGTGAAGAGCGGCACGTTTCCGCCTTACGCACAGACCTCGCGTCCGAACTCGCCTACGTCGCTGAAACCGTGCGCCAGGTGTGTAAACATTTCGGTTCGCATCTGCCCGTAATCGGATTCTGCGGCGCTCCATTCACCCTGGCCAGCTACATGATCGAAGGCGGCGGCTCTCGCAACTACGTTTACACGAAAAGGATGATGTACTGTGCACCCTCTGCCTGGCACGAACTGATGCACAAGCTTGTGACTGTCTTAAGTGAATACGCCGCACAACAGGTCCGCGCTGGCGCAGACGTCATTCAGATCTTCGACAGTTGGGTAGGATGTCTGAGTGTCGAGGATTATCGACGATACGTTTTGCCGAGTGCGGCCAACTTGATAAAGGCTGTACAGGGCAGCGGAGTACCAGTGATTTACTTTGGTACAGACACAGCCACCTTGCTGGCTTCAATGAAAGAGACTGGAGCCGATGTCATCGGACTAGACTGGCGCATTCCGCTGGACGAAGGCTGGAGCAAGATCGGTTCGGGCGCTGTTCAGGGAAACCTCGATCCGGTCCTGCTGTTTGCACCCTGGAAAGAGTTGAAGACGCGCGCGAAAAAAGTTCTGCAACGAGCCGGAGGCCGATGGGGCCATATTTTTAATCTGGGACACGGAATTCTACCCGAAACTCCGGTTGACAACGTAAAGGCACTAGTGCAGTTAGTGCAGGAGTATCGAGCTGCGAAAGACTAATGTAAGCGCGAGCGTCCTCGCTCTTACCACGTTTGCATCGTAGGAAATGTCAGCTGGTGAAAAAACTGTAGTCCTTCTTCTCGCCCACGGCAGCCCCGATTCCGTGGACGAAATCCCCGAGTTCTTGCGCAACGTAACCGGCGGCCGAGCCGTTTCCGCCGAAGTATTGACCGAGGTGAAGCATCGCTACGGCCTCATCGGTCACTTACCATTGACGGAACTTACTTTGCGGCAAGGCGATCTGCTCGCGCGCGAACTGAACCTGCCCGTGTACGTGGGGATGCGGAACTGGAAGCCCTTTATCGCTGAGACACTCCGCACAATTCGCGCCGACAACTTCAAGCATGTGATCGCAATCTGCCTTGCGCCGCAGAACTCGCATGCCAGCGTGGGCCTCTACCGGGCAGCGCTGAACATCAACGATGCAAGCGCCCTCTCAATCGATTTCGTTGAATCATGGCACGATCATCCATTGCTCATAAAAGCCTTCGCCGAGAAGTTGCGCGCGGGTTGGGCATCCGCCTGCCGCGAATTCGGATCTCAAGTGCCGGTAATCTTTACCGCTCACAGCGTTCCCTCGCGAATCGGTGGTGAAGGTGATCCTTACGAGCAGCAGGCAAAGGAAACTGCTGCGCTCGTTGCGAATGCCGCATCCATTCCGCCCGAAGGCCGGATGTTCGCCTTCCAGAGCCAGGGCATGTCTGGAATTCCATGGCTCGGACCAACCGTGGAAGCCGTGATTCTCGAAATCAAGGACAAAGGTTATCGCGGCGTGTTTGTGCAGCCCATCGGCTTCCTCTGCGACCACGTCGAAGTGCTCTACGACATCGATATAGGTTTTCGCCAGTTTGCCGAACAAAATGGCATGCGCCTCTGGCGCGCTGAGTCGCTCAACGATTCGCCGCTGCTGATCGCAGCGTTGGCAGATTTGGTCAGATCGCGCTTGTGAAATTCTGGCTCTGTTAAAGATGGCTGGCAGTGAAAGAGTTCCTGGGAGATGGTACTCGCGCGATTATGGTAGTTCCAGTGCCGTTACGCGGTGAGTCGATCTCCAGCGTGCCACCGAGCTGACGCAGCCTTTCGCGCATCCCGGCGATTCCCACACCAGTCTTGCCAGCCACTTCCATCTTGAATCTCTTCTCGGGCGGTATGCCCTTGCCCTTGTCCTCTATTTCAACTCGTACCACACTATCGGAGCGCGAGATACGGATGGCAGCCACCGGGCTTCCGGAATGACGATGGATATTGGTCAACGCTTCCTGCACGACTCGGAAAATAGCAGTCTCCTGTTCCGGCGAGAGTCTGCCGAAATCAGCAGGAATTTCCAGGTCCACTTTGATCTTGCTGCGCTCAGCAAATCCATCGAGGTACAAACGGAGAGCAGACGCCAGTCCCACTTCGTCCAATAGGGGTGGATGAAGCAAATGAGAAATGGTCCGCACCTCCTGAGACAGTTCGCGTACCAAGCCAAGACTCTCTTTGGCCAATTCCACTGCACCTGCGCTGCTCTTGTTGTCCTGCGCCAGGACACTCAGATTCATGCTCAACCCTGCAAGCATCTGCCCCGCACTGTCGTGTAGCTCCCGGGCAATGTGCCTTCTCTCTTCATCTTGTACCTGTAGCAGTCGCCCCGAGAGCACACGCAGACTCTCTTGGGCACGCTTGCGCTCCGTAATATCGCGGATGGCGCTCGTGACCAGTGTTCCCTCCGGCGTATCCAGTGGGCTGAGGCTGATCTCGACAGGAAATTCATGCCCATCCTTGTGCAGGCCGTACAGCTCCAACCCCGCTCCCATCGGCCGTACTCGCGGTTCGCCGAAAAAATGCTTCCGGTGTCCTGGATGCACACCACGAAAGCGTTCCGGAACCAGCATCTCGATTCCCTGCCCCAACAACTCCTGGCGCTGATAACCAAATAATTGTTCTGACTGGGCATTTATCAAGAGAATCTTGCCGTCTTGGTTCACGACCACCATCGCGTCCGGCGCCGCCTCTAGCAGCCCGCGGAAGCGCCGTTCACTGGCGTCGAGCTTCAATTTCTGAGCAGATAAACGCCGGTCGACAGCCGACGTCAGGACCGCAAAACCCAACACCAGCAGAGTGACTGCGCTGACGCCTGTGATGCCCAACGTCGAGGTACTCACAGCATTGGCAGTGTCGGGGACGATATTGGAAGCCGTGAACTGCGCCGCAGCCATCCCCGTGTAGTGCATTACAGGAATCGCAGCCCCCATCACGACGGCGCAGCCCGTCTTCCATCCCACGGACGCTCTGGCCTCTTCGCGAAAATGAAACGTGAGCCATATTGCAATCAACGAGATTACAATCGCGAACACAACCGAGAGCGTCAGCAGCGACGGTTTGTAAGAGCACATGGCCGGAAGCCGCATGGCCGCCATGCCCGTATAGTGCATCGTCGCGATCCCACCGCCCATGATCGTGCTGCCCGCGAGAGCGCGAGGCCAGCCCATCTTCTTCCTGCTAACCACGAATAAGGCGACAGCCGAGGCGAATACCGCCGCTATGAGTGACAACAAAACCGTCGGCCAGTCATAGAGCACCGGCACCGGCAAGCTGAACGCCAGCATGCCGATATAGTGCATCGACCAGATGCCGATCCCCATCGCGGTGGCGCCGCCCGCAAGCCACGTAAGTCGGATTCGACCGCGTGCGGCTGTCGTCCGCCCCGCGAGATCAAGAGCCGCGTAAGCAGCGCAGATCGCGATCAGGACCGATAACCCAACCAAACGATAATCGTAAGATCCGGTCATTTCCTTAAACTTGGATGATCATGGATTCACCACTCGGTGAAGATACCTGGTGACATCCGTTTGGTATGAAGAAGGATAACTCTAATTGCCTCTGCCAGTTGGAGACGGAAATCTTACGCTGAGAAATGATCTCACAAGCAAAATCGTTTAGCAAAGCAGAGTTTCAGATCTTTCGGATCGGAGTCAAGAAACTCGGCAAACCAGCCGCGACGATTGAAATTTCACTTTGGAGCATTCGACGTGCTTAGTGCCTTCTCAATCGCCGCCACGGCGAGGGGCGCCATGATGGTGTATCCCGCCTTGTTGGGGTGCAAACCATCGTCCGCAAGCTCGCGCTTGAGAAGTCCAGTGTCGTCTACCATGCGGTCAAAATAGTCGAGATAAACAAGTCCATTGGCCGCGGAATAATCTTCCAGCCAGGAGTTCAACTCCAGAATCTCGTGTGGGTGGCGCTGCTCGAAGAACTCCTTGGACTCCGGCGTGTAGTTATGTACAGGAAGCACGGATGCAAAGACCACCCGAACGTTATGTACACGCGCCAGCTCAGCCATTGACGCATAATTCTCCTCGATGTCCTCTCGCCGCATGGGCCCCGTATTTCCCGCAATATCATTCGTGCCGGCAAGGATGACTAAAACTTTGGGCTGAAGATCAATCACATCCTGACGGAAGCGCACCAGCATCTGCGGTGTGGTCTGTCCACTAATGCCGCGATTAATGTAAGGCTTGCCGGGAAAATATTCCTCCAGCTTCCACATGTCAGTGATTGAGTCGCCAAAGAAAACGACGCGATTCTCGGTTGCAGCGGTCGGTTTTAGTTGGGAATTGGCCTCGCGATATCGCGCCATTTGCCCGAAGTCATCCATGTAGATTGCGATTCGTGATGCCCGGTACCTATCGAGGCCAGGATGACCGGTGGAAGGGGGCGTTACCTGCTGTGAGTACACCCAAACCGTAAGCAACATCAGCCATAACAGTTGGGAAGATCGTTTTAGGCGCATGGCTACCGCGAGATAGGATACGTACCTTCTATCATGACTGCAAACGCCCAGCTTTCGTCGAAGCCCTTGCCCTCATCCCGATAAACGGTATTCACTTAACGTATATACGTTTAATATTTACGAGGGCCAATGGGAACAGCTCGAGTATTCCGGTCCGGGAACAGCCAGGCAGTGCGGCTACCAAAAGCAATTTCGCTTTAAGAGTAAAGAAGTCGAGATCTTCCGTCGCGGCAAAGACGTTATTCTGCGGGAAAAGGACGAGGACATGAGTCGTGCATTCGATCTGCTCGCTGGCTTACCGGATGATTTCGAAATTCGGGGGCGCGACACTGATTTGCCGCAACAACGCAAAGGGCTGTAAATGAAGGCTCAGTATCTCCTTGACACAAGCATCTGTATTTATGTCCGGCAGGAAAAGCCGGAGCGAGTTTTGCACCGCTTTCGAAAACTGGACCCTGGGGAAGCAGCACTTGCAGTGATCACTTATGGAGAGCTGCTGTATGGAGCAACGAAGAGCTCACAACGGACTCTAGCACGGGAGCAATTGCGAGATCTCCTTCACTGGCTGCCTGCGCTTTCATTACCTGAAACTGCGGCAGAGGCTTACGGAAATATACGCTTTGACCTCGAGTCGAAAGGCGAAATGATAGGGAACAATGATCTCTGGATCGCCGCTCATGCGGTCACATCTGGCTTGACTCTAGTTACAAATAATGAAAAAGAGTTCCGGCGAGTACGCGGGCTCAGACTACAGAACTGGGCTTCGTGATGGGCAGGCCTTTCACATTCCGTCATAATTCGGTCCCCCGCCTCCTTCCGGCGGCACCCAAGTAATGATCTGATAGGGATCCTGTATGTCACATGTCTTGCAGTGCACACAATTCGAGGGATTCAGGCTGATTCGCTTGCCATTGGGCTGAGAGTCGTCGTCGACCAACTCATATACATTTGCCGGACAGAAGTGCTGGCACGGGCTGCCAAATTCTTTAACGCAACGGCGATTGCAAACGTCGGTATCGTGAATGATCAGGTGCGCAGGCTGGTCTTCCTCGTGCTTCGTGCCCGAATGATAGAGATCGGTGAGCTTGTCGAAAGTGAGTTTGCCGTCTCCCTTCGCATCGCCCAAGAGATACGCCTCACCCTTTCCGTCGGGGGGCAACTCAGCCAATTTTTTCATGCGCTGATAGCCAGCAGTCGAGGGATACCGGTCACGTACGCCGCGCCCCCCGGTGACCTGCTGTAATCCGGCATGCACCATCCCGTGCCAGAACCCGTGTTCGAATCCCTGATGGAAGTTCCGGACTTTCCAGAGCTCCTCTTTGATCCAGCTGGATTCCACTCTTCGCTGATATCCACCCAGCATCACGGTAGAGAAATCGTTCTTCCGCAACGCCTCGAAAGCGGTCTCCGCTGCGAGCATGCCGCTCTTGATCGCCAGGTGAATACCTTTCAGCCGCTGCGAGTTCAACAGACCCGCTGAGTCTCCCAGAATCATCCAGCCATTCCCCGCCAACGGCGGAACCGCCCACCAGCCACCGTAAGGCAGCGATTTCGCGCCATAGCGAATCATCTTTCCGCCGGTCAACAGGCCGGCGACGAAAGGATGCCTCTTGAACTCCTGCAGCACGCGATGTGGATCGAGGCGCGGGTCAGGATAATCGAGCCCCGTCACAAATCCGAGGGAAACGATGTTATTCGGACTGCCATAGATCCAGGCGCCGCCATATTCCTTTGAAGTCAGCGGCCATCCCATGGTGTAGATCACCTGGCCCGGTGCGATTCGTCCTGCGGGAACTTCCCACAGTTCCTTAATGCCCTGTCCATAAGTCTGCGGATTTCGGTCGCGGTCTAGCGCGAAACGCGCAATAAGCTGCTTCGTCAACGAACCCCGCGTCCCTTCGGCGAGAATCACTACTTTGGCTTGCAGATCGTACCCGGGTTCGAAATTCGATTTCGGCTGGTTCAGCTTGTCAACGCCTTTATCGTCAGTACGCACACCGCTTACCCGATCGCCATCAAACAGCAGGTCCGAACCTGCGAAGCCGGTGAAAACTGTAATTCCGGTCTCCTCGACCTTGTTTCCCAACCATTTCACGAAGCGGTTCAGCGAGATGACGTAATTTCCGTGATCACGCAGGGGTGGAGGAGTAATCGGCAGCTTTAACTTGCTTGACTCCGTCAAGAAGTAGACTGCTTCCTTCGTGACTTCAGCATCCAAAGGCGCTTCCTTCTCAAATCCAGGAATCAGCTCCCGCATTGAGCGAGGATCTAGCAACGCCCCGGACAAACAGTGCTGCCCAATCTCCCGCGACTTCTCCAGAACGTAAATGTTTTCCTTGCTGAGTTGGGCGTCAGGATTTTTGAGATTATGTTCGTCGATGAGCTGCGCCAAACGCAAGGCGCACCCCATCCCTGCCGGGCCACCGCCAACGATGACAACATCCGCCTGCATCTGCGGCCGCTCGACACCTTGAATTGGCTTGCGGAAGATGAGCATTCAGCACCAACTAGCATTCAGCCCAAGGAAAGTGCATAAGGACTGTCCATCATAAATGAATGTGCCGTGGCGGCGGCCCGCTCACTCCATCGCTTGCCGCCCCTTCGCTCTGGCCTGTAGCATAGAGGTTCTGCGCGATCTCCAGGGAGGCTCCATGGCGACTGACATTCTTACTGCTCCCACCATCGTGGGCACTGCGACCCGGACCAGGGTTTACAAGAACTTCATCGATGGTGAGTGGGTAGAAGCCTCGACCGGCGAGACCTTTGAGGATCGCAATCCGGCGGACACCCGGGAAGTAGTCGGCATCTTTCAGAAATCCGCCAAAGCCGACGTCGATGCCGCAGTCGATGCCGCTAAGCGCGCTTTCTCCAAATGGCGATTAGTACCCGCTCCTCGTCGCGCAGAAATCGTCTATCGCGCCGCCGAAATGCTCATCGAGCGCAAAGAGGAATACTCTCGCGACATGACCCGCGAGATGGGAAAGATCCTGAAAGAAACCCGAGGCGACGTTCAGGAGGCAATCGACACTGCCTACTACATGGCCGGAGAAGGCCGTCGCATGTTCGGCCCTACAACTCCCTCTGAGCTTCCCAATAAGTTTGCTATGGCCGTGCGGCAGCCTCTTGGAGTCTGTGGCCTGATCACGCCGTGGAATTTTCCTATGGCTATTCCGTCCTGGAAGCTCTTGCCTGCGATCATCTGCGGCAATACCTGTGTGATCAAACCCGCTCAGGACACTCCACTCTCAACCTTCAACTTCGTGCGCACGCTGACCGATGCTGGCGTCCCCAGAGGCGTAATCAATATCGTGACCGGTTTCGGCGGCAGGGTAGGCAGTCCCATGACTGAACATCCCGATATTCGGGCGATTTCACTCACCGGCTCTACCGATGTCGGGCGAACCGTGGGTACTACTGCTGCCAAAACCTTCAAGCATTGTTCGCTCGAACTTGGGGGCAAGAATCCCATGATCGTGCTCGACGACGCGAATTTAGACCTCGCCATTGAAGGCGGGCTCTGGGGAGGCTTCGGCACTACTGGCCAGCGCTGCACTGCTACCAGCCGCATCATCGTTCAAAAAGGTGTTTACAGCGAGTTCGTCGAGCGTTACGTGGAAAGGGCCAAAACGCTGAGAGTCGGCAACGGCCTGGACGAAACCATCGAGATGGGTCCCGCCATCAATGCCGGTCAGTTGCAGACCGACCTGGGTTATGTGGAAATCGGCCGCTCTGAAGGCGCAAAGCTCAAATGCGGCGGCAATCGGCTGGATAAGGGCGACTATCAACATGGCTTCTTCATGGAGCCCACCGTCTTCATAGACGTCGACCCCAAGATGCGCATCGCCCAAGAAGAGATCTTCGGCCCGGTAGTTTCAATCATTGCCTGTGAAAACCTCGAACACGCGATCGAGATCGCTAACAATATCCAGTACGGCCTCTCCTCCTCGCTGTACACCCGGGACGTGAACAAGGCGTTCGCCGCCATGCGTGACCTGCAGGCCGGCATTACTTACGTCAATGCTCCCACCATTGGCGCTGAAGTACACCTCCCGTTCGGCGGCGTGAAAGCCACAGGCAACGGCCACCGTGAAGGCGGCATTGGCGCCATTGATTTCTACACTGAATGGAAATCTGTCTACGTCGACTACTCTGACCGCTTGCAGAAAGCCCAGATCGACAGGCCAGAATAAATGGCCTCAATAGGCTTAGGATTACGACCGTAATCTTGCCTGGTAACGGGAACCCGTCCTAACCTGCCACCCGGACCATTTTAGGAATAAAACCTGCAGTTCATCCGGGAAGCAATGCCAAAATCCGTCTCAATTCGCCCATTGTGGCGAGAGCGTGCGTTGCGAGTTGCTCGCATCTTGACGCTGGTTTGGGTCTCGCTGTTCGCGCTTCTTCTGGTGCGTCCGGTCTGCGCGCAAACCAACACTGAAAAAGCACCGCCGCGCAAGCTGATCCACAAAGTCGATCCACCATATCCCTGGGACTTGAAGCGTGCCTACATCGGCGGCACAGTACGTCTGGATGTGATGGTAACTCCGCGTGGCAACGTGGAGAGCGTTTCAGTTGTCGGCGGAAACCCTATCTTGGCAGACGTTGCCGCACGCACTGTCAAAAAGTGGCAATACGCCCCAGCTGACGCTGCGACCAAATTGCGGATCAATGTGGAGTTTGACCCCCGCCAGTAACTCTCCCTCAGCGGCGTGCCGAGAAGTTGATAAAATTACACACCTGATTATGCCTTCCATCCAGACTCGCGAGATCAACGCTGCTCACCGTCTCGAAAACGTCCGCTATGCCATTCGGGACCTTGCCGCCGTCGCCGAACAGGTCACTCGCCAGGGACACACAGTCCTTCCACTGAATGTAGGCGATCCAAATATTTTTGATTTTCAAACCCCGCGTCACCTGATCGAAGCCGTCTACAAAGCCATGCGCGACAACAAGAACGGCTACGCCCCCTCCGCCGGGATCAAAGAAGCGCTGGACGCGATCCGGGCCGAAGCCGAGGGTCACGGCATCCGCTCCGTGCAGGACGTGTTTGTCACCTCCGGCGTAAGCGAGGCCGTCGACATTTGCCTGACCGCCCTGCTGAATCCTGGAGAACAGATTCTCACCCCCAGCCCCGATTATCCGCTTTATTCTGCTGTGCTTGCGAGGCTGGGAATTCCCATTACCAGTTACGACTTGAACGAGCACGACGGCTGGCAGCCGGACCTCATCGACATACAGCGCAAGATCACATCATCCACCCGCGCACTCGTGCTTATCAATCCCAACAATCCCACCGGCGCCGTGTGCTCCCGCCGGATGCTAGAGCAGCTTGCCGAATTCGCGCGTCGGTATAATCTGGTGGTGTTCGCTGATGAGATCTATAACAAACTCATCCTTGACGATCAGCAGCACATCTCGCTCGCGGCAGTCGCACCTGATCTCCCGGTCGTCACCTTCGGCGGATTGTCGAAGAACTACCTCGCTCCCGGTTGGCGCATCGGATGGGTCATCGTCAGCGGCGACCCGTCCGGGGTGAAGCCCTACGTCGAAGGCATTCATCGCCTCTTGCGCGCTCGCCTCTGCGCGAATCATCCGGAGCAATACGCGATCAAAGCTGCTCTGGACGGTCCACAAGATCATTTAAGAGAAGTTTGCGGCAAGCTGCGCGCACGCCGCGATCTGACAGTAAAGTGGGCGAATTCCACTCCCCGTGTAAGCTGTGTCTCGCCACGCGGCGCGTTTTACGCTTTTCCTCGCCTAGAGATCCCGGAAGGTGACGAAATCTTCGTAAAGGAACTCTGCCTGCAAAAGCATGTTCTTGTCGTGCATGGCTCCGGCTTCGGCCAGAAGCCCGGCACGCGCCACTTCCGCCTCGTCTTTTTACCAGATGAGCAGACTCTGACCAAAGCCTACCAGTCAATCAGCCAATTCATTGCCCAGAGATACGCGTGATCCCTCAGGAAGCTTGAAAAATTTCCAGTACGGTGGCCTCGAGTTGAGAACTGATAACTGAGAATGGTAGCTGAGACGTGGGGACTGGTTTCCCCGACCAGTTTTTTCCTCGGCGCCGTGACAGCCTGCGTCAAAGTGCTCCTCAGCCAAATTTGCTTTTCAAAAAATTTGAGGAGATCATCCTGAAGGCCCTAGGCTGACCTCTAGAAGGTAAACGCCAAGCCTCCGCGCACCGCCCGAGCTGAATCGACGAGATACACTGTTTTCCCGTCCTGCCCCATCACTGGAACGTATCCCTGCGCCAGCAGGTTGCGCAGTTCGAGGATCGCTTCTATATGCCCAGGTAAAAATCCGGTTCCCGGCAGCGGTTGACGTACGAACACGTTTAGGAAGGGTTCCGATTGGCCAGCTGAGGCATTGAACATATCCACCGGCGTGAGTGCCCGGCCATCAATCCAGCGGTAAGACGCAATCCAGCGTGTTTTTGTTCTCGGCAGCGTTCCGCTGAACTTTCCACTCAGCGCGTGCCGGTCACGAGTCACCATGCTGTCGCGCGCAGTTTGCAAGTTCGTATTGGCTTTGCCCAAATCAAGCACGCCGCCATACCCATAATCCAAAGTCGCGGTGAGATCCGACATGAGCTTGCGCTGCAATACCAGGCGCATTCCGCGCGTTTCGATCCCCTTGCCGCGATACGTAAACGTGCCGGAATAAAGATCGGGCAACACCTCTCCAGAGCCCGAAGTAGCGTCACCTACGCCGGTAAGTGCCGGATCCAAGACTCGATCCGAGTACACGGCAACCTGCATGTTGGTTTTGCTCGCCCGGTGCGAAAGCGAGACCTCATGATGATGCGCCCGCTCCAAGCCGGGCGAGAACCGGGCGATGCTCACGTGGGGCCCAGATTCGCTCAGATCCGCAGGAGCCGAGTCGAAACCTTTATCCAAACGGTTGTCCGGCTCCGTGGTCGCATAGCGGTATTCAACCATCGTATCTGGCGAGAAGTGCACGGCAGCCGAGCCAAACGGCCGAAAAGCGGTGGCCCGTCCCAGGAACTGAATGCTCTCCAACTCGCTTCCAACGCGCAGTTCCAGAACACTTCCGACAGTAAAGTCGTCGGAGGCTGTCAGCGCGAACGCCTGCAGAGCAGCACTATGTGCATTAATGTCCGGAGCCGCGAGACGCCGCATCGTCAACGCAATCTGCGGCTCAGCTCCATTCGGCAGCTTGTGTGAATAAGAAGCGCGCACCACCCCAGCGGGTGATCCGTTCGTGTATCCAACATTGCCTCGCACTGCTACAGTTCCAGCCGAAAACATCGATTTCTCGACAGCAAAGCCAGTGCTTACGTCGGACGCGCTCCCGAAGCCTTCAGAGCCCGATCCAGCCACAAACGAGAGCGTACCTTTCAGATCATCACTGTCCTTCCCAGATTCGGATGCCGCCAGTGAGCCATCTTCCAGCACGCGAAGAATGGGACGATTCGCCGTGGACCGCAGCACCCATTTCCAATCGTCATCATCCGTAGGCCCGCGCAACGGTGCAAACTGAATAGCCTCAAACAAAGTATTCAACGTAACATTGAGTACGACGCTGCCACCCGCTCGCAAGCCGATACGCTCGCGCAACGCGGGCAGAAACGATGGAGCCGAAATCTTGATGGTGTAAACGCCCGGTCTGAGATCCTCTGCGGAATAAAATCCGTTCTCGTCGGTAAACAGTTTGAGAGTCTGCGCTGCGGCCGCTCCAAGTACTTCCACCAGGGCGCCCATTTGCGGCACGCCGCTGGAGCTCCGAACATGTCCGGAGAGGGAAACCGATCTGTCCGCCGCCAGCGAAGGTAGAGTGAGGCCAGCAGCGGCGACCAGCAAGGCGAGTTTGAGTCCGAATCGGCTCGACATCAGTTCAGCACGCGCCAAGACCCAACAAGTTTACTCAACGGCGAACGTCGCCGTTGGGTCAACACTCTGCTTGGAGATATTGTCGTTTACCTTAATCTGGATGCGATAAACACCCGGATCCAGATTGCCTGCCGAGAGAGATTTCCCTAATGTCACCTGGTCCCCGAGATTGCCCATCTGATCGGTCGATTCCACGGTATGGATAACCGCCTTGTTCGTTGCCGCATTGAATACGTTGTACTCAACCGTAGCGGAAGGCTTATGGGTTTTCTGATCAGTCCCTAGATTGTAGACCTGCATCCAGAAATTAAGCTTCTGGTTACGCTTAAAGACCACAGGCTTGCCATCTGATGAGGGCACACGCGGGCGCACTTTAGTTGTGCCAATCACAAAATTGCCCGTACCCACGTTCTTAGCTGCAACCGGCTCCATCACGTCCGCCACAATGAGCGAAGAGTTTGCCAGCTTGTCCTCGTTATACTCTGGCACCACAATTCCCCGGCTCCAGGTGCCCACGCGATCCCCGTTAACATCCTTGACTACGATATCAAAGCGATAGCGCCCGGGTCTCAGAGGTAGCGCCTTCCAGTAAATTTTCGAGTTTTCCACCACTTTAGGCAAAAGTTCCGCCGGTTCATCCGCCTGCACGGTATCCTCGAAGGTCTGCGCAATCCTGCCCGTCAGCGTCGTCACCCGGCCGAAAATATTCACCAGTCCGTGCTGCACGCCATCTTTGTTCTGGAACGTGATATCGCGATTCTTTATCTGAATCGTAACTGGAACCAGCACCGTATCGCCCGTTACTCTCACGAAATCAGCACGCACATCAAACGGCATCAGATTCACGCTGATCTTGTGACTCACCACCTCTTCCAGGTCTTTAAACTTAACTTGCGGCGGCTTTTGCAGCTTTGCATACTGCTCCAAGCGATCGAACTGTTTGGTCTGATCGTTCATGCTGAAAGGCCCATTGCCCAATCGCTCCAGCCCGCCGCGCGAGAAACGATCCGCCTTGTTCGCCATCCCCATTTGCTCGTACATGGTGAGGCCGGCGTTCGGCGTGTATAGCAGGGCATCTTTTTCCGAGCGGTCCATCGTCATGTGGTAATCGCCGCACATGCACGTATCCACAAATTCGATGATCACTTCCTGCCCAATTCCCTCCAGATACCGGTAACGCCATGTCTCAAAGGGGTAAGTCGACGTGCTCCCGCCGCCCTCATCCATCGGACGCTCATAAGTTCCCCCGGACGGATGCGACTCGACTTCATCCGCAGGACCGTACATTATGTAGATTCGTCCGCGATCGGCTTTCCAGCCAGGAATACCGGCGGGAAAATGTTCGTTGGCATATTCGATACGGCGGTAGTGCTCTTCCTTGAATTCGTTCTCAACCGTGTCCGGTGTAGGATCACGACGCTGCCAGAAGCCTTCAATGAACTGATCGCGCTCCTCGTCATTCGAGAGCTGCTTGAAGGCTGCGCGCTCCTCGTCCGAAATAATCCAGCGCACATCTTCGTCCAGCCATTTCTTGTACGTCTTGCTCAACTCTTGCTTCAGCGACTTCGCGTTCTCACGTTTCTGCTTTTCGGTGATCGGCCGCTTGAGTGGATCTACTTCCTTCGCGCCCTGCGCTTGCGGTGACTGCGAGGCCTGATCGGTGGCGCCTTCCTTATCCTTATCGCTTTGAGCGACAACCAGGGATCCAATTCCAAAAAGGGACGCCAGCAACGCGGAAACCACCAAACGGCGGCAACGTGAACCTACCCGGGACATCAAGGGGTTACTCCTCACGGACGATTAGCACTAATTCTATGACTTTCAGCGTTGCCAGGCAAGCTAAGTCGTTCAATTGTAAAGATTGTCAAAACCTTTGCATGGATGCCTTGGAACCACCGTTCTTGTAGTGGTTCTTGCCGCATCGGCACACGTTATAATTCAAGAACGGCAGAAAAGATCCTTCGCGATCCAACCAGCTTCCAGTTCAACAGGGAACTTTTGTAGTTTCAATGCCGTATCTGATGATGTGTCCCTGTTCCGCTTCATCTGCCTCTTGTAAAGTGACTGCATCATTAAGTTAGATAGTGAGAAATGCAGAATAGGGACCAATGAGCACGCGTAAAAAGATTGCACTTGCCGCCGGAATTGCCGTCGCAATAGCTGCGATCACTGGAACCGCTTCTTACTACAGCCGTAAAGGCGTGGTCACGGTCCAGACCGGAAAAGTGCAGCGGCTCGATCTCACCTCGATCGTCAGTGCTTCCGGCGAGATCAAGCCCAAGACATATGTAAACATCGGCGCCAACGCCTTCGGCAAGATCACCAGACTCTATGTCAAAGAAGGCGATCGGGTAAAGAAGGGACAATTGCTCGCCCAACTGGAAAATGTGCAGTCGACGGCGGATGTCAATGCCACCCAGGCGTCTCTGGAAGTGGGCCAAACGGATGCCGTCGCAGCCGAAGCAGCATTGAACACCTCAGTCGCCGACCTGAACCGCGCCAAATCGGATGCCGAGCGCGCCAAGTTAGACTGGGATCGCGCCCAGGGTCTGTTCAAAGAAGCCCTCATCGCCAAGTCCGAATACGATATGCGAAAAGCGGCCTTTGAAACGGCCGCTGCCGGCTTAGCTCAAGCGCAAGCCCGTGTAGCCCAGGCCAAAGCTCAGAAAGATTCGGCCGGCCGCCGCATCAGTCAAATCCGCGCCAATCTTACTCACGCCGCCGACGTGCTTCAGAAGACAACTTACGCTGCCCCGTTCGACGGCATGATCACCAATCTACCGGTGCGCGAAGGCGAGACCGTCGTCATTGGCATTCAGAATTCGCCCGGCAGTACGCTGATGACCATCGCCGAAATGTCGGTTCTCACCGCCGAAGTGAAGGTCGACGAGACCGACATCGTAAACGTCCGTCTCGGCCAGCCTGCTGAGGTCAGTATCGATGCCATGCCCAAGCGCCCTTTCAAAGCAGTGGTGAGTGAGATTGGCAACAATGCCATCGTGCGTTCCACAGGTGTATCGACTTCGCAACAAACAAGCGCCAGCCAGGAAGCCAAAGACTTCAAAGTCGTCGTCACATTACAAAATCCACCTGACGATCTTCGCCCTGGTCTCACCGCCACCGCCAAGATCACCACTGCTGCCCGAGGCAATGCGCTGAGCGTGCCAATCCAGGCGCTGACCGTCCGCACCCAGTCCGACCTCGAACCCAGGAGAGATGACAAAGGCGCTGTGCAGGCTGCGACTCCCCAAAGCCAGCCCAAAGACAAAGCCAAAGAAGAGATCCAGGGCGTTTTCGTGATCCGCAACGGCAAAGGTGAGTTTGTGCCGGTACAGACAGGCATCGCCGGCGTTGCCGACATCGAAGTGCTAAGCGGCCTCAAAGAAGGTGACGAGATCGTCACCGGCAGCTACAAAGTCCTCCGTACGATGAAACCCGGAACCAGTATAAAGGTGGACAATACAGCTCCCAAGAAAGAAAACGAAAGCTAAACTGAGAACAGCCAACTGAGAACCGAGAACTGGTTGTTATTAGCCGGAGTGAATATCTCCGAAATCAGAAGGACGAATCAAGACAACTAACGACGAGCACCCCTGACCGTCCAATAAAGATCGATCGGAGTAGCTAGTGTCCCCTGAGGGCCGGGAGAGAAAAATGGCAACAGCAGAAGTCATCAACATTTCAGAACCAGCGGTGTCGGGATCTCCCGACTCCTCCATGATCTTCACCCAGGACCTTTGGAAAACCTACGATATGGGTTCCGAGCAGCAAGTGCACGCCCTGCGCGGCGTAAACCTCCGCATCCAGCGCAACGAGTACGTCGCCATCATGGGTCCCTCAGGCTCAGGCAAATCCACGCTCATGAATCTGATCGGCTGCCTCGATACGCCCAGCAAAGGCCAGTACTGGCTGAACGGCAACCTGGTCAGCGAACTCGATGACGACGAACTCGCCCGCATCCGCAACAAGGAAATCGGATTCGTATTTCAGACCTTCAATCTACTGGCGCGAGCCACTGCCCTACACAACGTCGAGCTGCCGCTGATCTACGCGGGCATGCCCGCCGAGGAGCGCATCGACCGCGCCAAAGGCGCGCTGGCATCCGTAGGCATGGAGTCGCGTATGACGCACAAGCCCAACGAGCTTTCCGGCGGACAACGCCAGAGAGTCGCCATCGCCCGCGCTCTGGTGAACCGCCCGTCCATCATTCTGGCCGACGAACCCACTGGCAATCTCGACTCCCAGACCGGCAACGAAATCATGGCCCTGATGGATCGCCTGCACGCCCAAGGCAACACCATCGTGCTCGTCACCCACGAGCATGACATCGCCGAGTACGCCCACCGTATCGTGCACATAAAAGATGGCGTCGTCGAGCGCGACGAACGCAAACGATAGTTCGCAGCCTTGTTTGGTGCGGGCGTCCGCTCTCGTTTGTCGCAAGTTCAAGACAGCAGTTGCTTGTTGAGTCTCTTTTCCGCCGTGGTCAGGCGGGGCCCACACGTTGCTATATCGCATGCTGCTGAAATAGTGCCCTTTCACGCGCTGGGCTAATGAATGCCGTCGCTCCGCGACTCGCCTTTCTCTATCTGACTTGGAGGTAATTACGATCTTCGGGCAAGGCTCTCAGCCGCGACTCCATGGCTGAAAGCAGTTGCTGGTCTCTTGAGCCCATTTGGTATGCTCCTGCAATGGATTTGGTCGCATTTACACGGCAACTCGTGGATGTTGAATCCATCACTGGAAATGAGGGATCAGTAGGCAATTTGCTCTTCCACGAACTTGAAACCTTCGGTTTTCAGGCGGAAAAAATCCCCGTAGAAGGCGAGCGCTGCAACATATATGCGACCAGCGCAGGGCACCCGCATCCCGAGATTGTTTTATCCACTCACATGGATACCGTGCCGCCATTCATTCCTTCGTCGGAAGATGAGAGTCGCATTTATGGCCGAGGCTCGTGCGACGCCAAGGGAATTATCGCTGCCCAGGTGGCGGCGGCGACGAGGCTGCGCACGGACGGGATCTACGTCGGGCTGCTGTTTCTCGTAGGCGAAGAACGTGACAGCCTGGGGGCGAAGGTCGCGAATCGACGGGCGCCCGGCTGCAAGTTTCTCGTCAACGGCGAACCGACCGAGAACCGGGTGGCCGTAGCGTCGAAAGGTGCGTTGCGGGTCGAGCTTACTGCGCATGGGAGAATGGCGCATTCGGCTTACCCCGAGTTGGGTGAATCGGCGATTGATAAGCTGTTGGAGGCCTTACACCGGCTGCGCGCGATGGAGTTGCCGCGCGATCAGGAGATTGGAGCCTGCACTTTAAATATCGGGACAATTGAAGGTGGGCGCGCGCCGAACGTGATTCCGGACCGGGCAAAAGCCCAATTGCTTTATCGGCTGGTCGGTCCTTCGGAACAACTCCGAAAACAAATCATCGAAGCTGTTGGACGTTTGGCAACTGTTGAGTTCGTGTTAGAGGTCCCGTTTGTACGGCTGGCTACGCTGGACGGCTTGCCGACAACCGTCGCCTCGTTCACAACTGACATTCCGGCACTCAGCAACTGGGGCAAGCCTATGCTATTCGGCCCCGGATCAATTCACGTGGCGCACACCGAACATGAATATGTAGAAAAGAAGGAGCTCGCTGAAGGAGTGGAGCTTTACTGCTCAATTGCAAGGCGGCTCGCGCAAATGCAGAATGCAGAAATCAGAATGCAGAAGTAGCGTGCTTGTGCATTCTGACCGGGTTTACGATTTCTCCGTTGCTCCTGGGAACGGTTTAGACTTGATCTATGACCACCCAGACCCTCAACTCTCTTGCCAAAGCTTCTTCGTCTTACCTGCGCTCTGCCATGCATCAGCCCATTCAGTGGCACGAGTGGGGAGAGGAGGCTTTTGCCACGGCTCGCCGCGAGAATAAGCCGATCTTGCTGGACATTGGGGCAGTGTGGTGTCACTGGTGTCATGTCATGGACCGGGAATCGTACGATAATGCTGAGACCGCGCAGATGGTCAATGAGAGGTTCATTGCGATAAAAGTCGACCGCGACGAGCGGCCTGACATCGACAGCCGGTATCAGATTGCTGTGAGTTCAATCAGCGGCCAGGGAGGCTGGCCTCTTACCGCGTTTCTTACGCCGGATGGAAAGCCGTTCTACGGCGGCACCTACTTTCCTCCCAACGATCATTACGGACGGCCGAGTTTCCGGCGTGTGCTGCTGTCCATCTCCGATGCATTTCGAGAAAAGCACGGCGATGTGCTGGAACAATCCAAGTTGGTGGAAGGCGCACTCGCCCATGCTGAGTCACACATGGGCCGGAGCGGTGACTTTTCGCCGAGCGTCATCGATGAGATTGTGCAGGCAGCGCTGAAGATGTTCGACTCGAGAAACGGCGGTTTTGGCGATGCCCCCAAGTTTCCTCATCCAGCAATGCTCGATCTGCTGATTGACCAATATGCCGAGAATCATGGGGAGCGATTGCGAGAAGCATTCGTCATGACTCTGGAGAAGATGGCGCGCGGCGGCGTCTATGACCAGCTTGCCGGAGGATTCCATCGCTATTCCGTGGATGAGAGGTGGATCGTTCCGCATTTCGAGAAGATGTGTTACGACAATTCGGAACTATTGAAAGGCTATGTGCATGGTTACCAGGCGACAGGCTCAGAGTTCTTCGCCGAGGTGGCCCGCGACATCATCAGGTGGATGGATGAATGGCTCAGCGATCGTGAGCGCGGCGGGTTCTATGCGTCTCAAGACGCGGACTACTCGATGGACGATGACGGCGACTATTTCACCTGGACGCTGGACGAGGCACGGGCTGTCCTCTCAGGAGAGGAGGCACAGGTTGCAACCCTGCATTACGACATCAACGAAATTGGTGAAATGCACCACAATCCCGCGAAGAACGTTTTGTATGTGCGAGCTTCCGTTGAAGAAATTTCAACACGGCTCAATCTTCCGCCGGCGAGAGTGCAAACTCTACTGAATACCGCGAAAGAAAAGATGTATGCGGCGCGGCTGAAGCGGCCAACGCCTTATGTGGATAAGACTGTGTACGTCGGCTGGAATGCGCTGTGTGTTTCAGCCTATCTCGAAGCGGCAACGGCACTCGGACATGAATCTGCGAGGCATTTTGCAATACGATCGCTCGATCGCATCCTCGCCGATGCCTGGCACCCAGAACGCGGCTTAAGCCATGTGGTTGCCTATTCCGACCCGAGTGCGGAGCGGCGTGAGATCCGCGGAATGCTTGACGATTACGCATCCACGGCAGTTGCGTGCCTCGACGCATACGAGGCTACGGCCGATTTGAGTTATTTCAATTTCGCCAGGAATATTGCCGCCGTAATGCTCGATCGCTTTTTCGACTCGAGCACGGGTGGGTTCTTCGATTCGGAGAAAACCGCAGCTGGGAATGGCGAAAGCCTGGGGGTACTTGGCACAGTGCGTAAACCTTTCCAGGATTCCCCCACTCCAGCAGGAAATTCCGTGGCTGCAATCGTGCTGCTTCGCTTGCACGGCTATACCAATAATTCTGACTACCGCGAGAAAGCCGGGCAGACTTTGGCGCTCCTCGCGGGAGTTGCGGGCCAGTACGGAATTTTTGCGGCCAGTTACGGGATCGCCGCAGTTCACTACTCTCGTCCGCATGTGCAGGTCGTGATCGTGGGAGATGACGAGAATGCGTCGCAGCTCCACCGTGCCGCGGCAGCTTCATTCGCGATGGGAAAGGCGGTGCTGAAGATTTCCGCAAACGAAGCGGTTCCGCAGAATCTCCCACGTGCGTTGGCCGAGACGGTTCCCAATCTGCCTGGAGTCAAAGAAGGAAAGAGTGTTGCTATCCTTTGCTCGAACTTTACCTGTCAGCCGCCGATTTCAGATCCGCAGGAACTGGGGAGGGCATTGGGCCGGATCGATTGAAATCACTACAAAGTAAAAAAGGCTGAGTGTGCTTGCGCACTCATCAGCCTAGCGACTCAATGCAATGGTCTAAACGGCGAGACCATTACTTATCACAGCTCTTAGCGGTTTTGGGATTGCACAACGGCATTGGTCCACCATCAGCTTGTAGAATCGGAGTGGCGACCAAGACGTACGTGCAAGCCAAACCTACCATCAGGATCACTATCCTGACCGCACGTTTCATGGGAATGTTCTCCTTATTGTGCGGGTCCCCTGGGAGCGGAAACCCTCACGGCGCGGAATTATACAGTGCACCAGAAATGAGTCTACTTTTTTCTTTGCAGTGCTGTCTCAGAATTGAGATGGATAATGCAGAGGTGTAGCGGACTTGAGCAGAAGGCGAGAGCTACTACTCTGTTTTGCAGAGTCTATGGATGCATACTCAAGCTCTACATTAATTCATGATCGAGGTCTTATGTCGAGGCAGGAAACGTCGGAATATCGTCAGAATTCCGCGCTTAGGCCTTTGAGAGATAACTTAGACCGATCAGCGAAGCAAGGCCGGTGATGGTGGCCAGCTTGCGAATGACCGTGGAGTGAGTGGGTGTTTCGACAGTGGCAACGACTGGTTCCTCCGGTTCCCCATTACTCTGCGTGCGCGAAAAGGCTCGCTCCACCATGCCCTCGAACATCGGAATGAGGGAGTCTCCGCCGGCGGGACGCTGTGCATCGTAGAGACTCCGGTCCCAGCGGGTGGGAATGAGAAGCTGAGCAGACTTTTCACGTGCCGGACTCTTGCTGAACGAGTAGGCGAACCACACGACGATGGCGCAGTTATACGCGACCATGATGGCAAAGTTGAGGTTCACAAGAGAGACGCGACCGCCGGCTCTTAAAGTCGACATCGCTAATTCCACGGCAGCGAATCCGCCGAAGCCCAGAGCCATGCCGAAGCTTTGCTGTTTCCAGGAGACACCCAGATATCCGGAGAACAGCAACAAGAACAGAATCAAGCCGCACTGGATGACTCGCACGCATCGCTCTACCATCGAGACCGCTTGAACGATGGGCCCCTGGTCGGTGGTTGTGCTTCCGGCAGCGACCACGAAGGCGACCAGCACCATTACCAGCGCGGCCCATTTGAAGAGAACGGATCCCAGGTCTTTAAGCGTGTGGTAGGGCTGAAAGACATCGAGAAAGATTTCGTGGATCACTTTGAAACCAATTGCCAGGCTGATGGCGGCGCAAGTCCAGTATGCGTAGAAATATGTGGAATAATCCGCCCACTTGTACAACGGGAAGATGATAGCGAAGACCAGCACCTGAGAAATGACGTAGGAGAAGAACACGGGAAAGACTTTGTGCTGCTTTCGCCGGAACATGATCGCAGCCACCGCCAATTGCAGCACCGGATGTGCTACCCAGAGCGCCAGTTGGAGGTTTGAGTTCATCGGCTGTGTTCCTGCGCTGCAGTTCAGGCTCGATAAACTGCACGATCTGCTCTGCTTCCGAATAAAAGTTAACAGCTTTCCCCGAATGTTCAATGAACCAAGGTAACCATGGGTAATGGTTACCGGCAGTACTTTGAGGTATGCAGTGGGCAGAATGCCTTACAGCTGCGGAGGCGCCTGAATGTAAGCACGCATCATCCGGACCTCATCGTCTTTTTCGTTGAGATCATGTAACAACAGATCGCGCAGAGAAATGACGCCTTTGAGTAGCTTCCCTTCGCAGATGGGTAAATGGCGAAAGCCGTGGCGGCGCATCAGGAGCATGCAGGTCTGTATTTCTTCCTGGGGTCCCACGGTGAGAGGGTCGGCCGTCATTACTGCATCGACCCGCGTCTCGGCGGGATCACGGCCTTCCACGACCACGCGTTTCATCAGATCGCGTTCGGAGAAGATTCCCACGAGAACACCTTCTCGAAGCACCGGCACAGCACCGATGTTGCGTGCGACCATCGCCTGCGCGACCTCGAGCACAAGCTGGTCGGCGTCGGCGCCATAGGTGTCCTGGTCTTTGATCAGATCGCAAATTCTCATGGTCCACCCCTGGCCTAAGATGCTTAATCCCGAAGCCAGGAATGCTTCAGGCGGACGGAGTATATGACGAAATCCGGCTTAAGAGAAGAGAATATGAGTAGATAAAATCCTTACAACTCTCTAAAAACCAGGCAAATCACTGGTTTTCATCCAGATAGAACAGGTCCGCGACCCGCCCCTTGGCGTCCACGAGCAGTACGCGGCCGTTGTAGACCACGCGCTCGAAGTCGGGAGGCAATTTGGGCAACTCGTCTTCGCATGGCAGTGGCAGGGACTGGGCTTGTTTCTGAACTCCTGAGGGCAGTACTTCGCCGCGGCGCACCTGGCGCTCCGAGCCTGCAGGCAGTTCAGGGCGCTGGGTGGAATTCGGGGGCAATTCCGAGGCGTGGTCGGCCATGCAGTTGCGAATTGTGCGACGGTCGCGAAGGGTGAAGAGAGGGGCGGAGTCATCGTTTGCCGGCGGAGCAGGTTCCGTGTTGTCGTTTACCTGAGGCCGAGTTGACGAAGAATTCTGTGGAGGCGGTGGGGCGGGCTTGTTCTCGTTCTCGCTATTAATGGGAGCTGCGGTTGAAGCCGTAGACGTTGTGAAGGTCAGTATGGCTTCTGACTCAACAATAGCCGCGCGTTTGCCGGTAGCGGCTGCCGCTCCGGTGCCCGCAGCTCCGCCGGCCACGGTTCCGATGGCTGCACCTTTGCCGCCTCCGGCGATTCCACCAATGATGGCGCCCAGTACGGCGCCGCCACCGATCTTTGTGGCGTTACTCTTGGTGTGGGACTCTCCCTTGATCACCAGCGGCTGTACACGGATGGACTCTGCAACGTGCCCGGCGCCTACAGTTACGAGAACCAGATCCAGCTCGCCGGGTTCGCTTAGCCTGCCGGAGGAATGGACGTCGGTGATCCGGCCCATGACATCTGCGCCTTTGGGATAGAAGGTCTTTCCCGCGACTTCAATTGGTTCCTCGAGCGTTCCGTGGAAGGTGTCGCCAGACTGGTTCTCCTCGCTGCTCAGCTTGTCGATCATGCGCACTTTGATAGTCGTGCCGACGGGAATTTCGCTCGTTTTCTGAGCCAGCGCTAATGGAGACGTGACGCATGCGAGCAAAATTGGCAGGACTGCGCGAACAAGAAGGGAAACTGTGCGGCTCATCTGAAATTCACCTCATTAAGCAAGCTACGCGCGAAAGAGAACTGTGAGTTGTGATGCACCGGCTGTCCGGCGCGGATGCATCAGTCACGCTCTGAAGCTAAGGTTAGCACTGGCAGGTGAAGGCATCAATCCACAGGACGTTGGCGAGAGAAGAAACGCAGCCAGCCGGCGGCCTTGGCGTTAGCGTGATCGGCCGCGTGCGCAATCTTCGGAAAACGCTGCCGCAGTTTGGCGAGGAGATGATGCGCCCACACGTACTCGGTGGACAAGATTGTCAAACCGATGAGGATGAAGAGTATTCCCTGCAGGACGGGTAAGAACAATCCAACTATTCCAAATAGGATGAAAATCCAACCAACAACCAGGAGCAGCAAGCGTTTGACATTTCGATTCACAACGGCGGCAAATCCCGGACCACGAATTTGCAACCGATATGAGGCCTGAGCCCGAATCTCATGCGGCCTCAATCAGCCACGAAGCACGTTTATTATCAAGATAGTCCCGTGGCATGTCAGTAGTACGCAAAGGGATTTCGAACCATCTATGAGCACCGATGTGTCTCAACATTAGGTCGATGCTACTCTTGCTCGGGTTCGTAACGATACCCGAGCTGGTAGCAGTTCGAAAATCAGTCGACTCTTCCCACACCAACTTAAGGACAGGCTGTCTCGATGGATACACCTCTGTATCCAGCACGACGTATTTTCGCGCCATTGATATAGTTAGACGCAACGCTTCGAGTGGATTCGTCAAGTGATAAAGGATGCCGAGATTGAGAACAATATCGAAGGTACCGCCAAACGACTGCGAGCTCATTTCCCAAAAATCCATTACTTTGAACTCGACGTTACGTACCCCGACAATCGACTTTATCAGTTCCGCCTGTTGAATAAGCTCAGGGCGGCCATCAAAGCCGACGACTTCCGCGCCGAGCAAGGCGCACTGGATGGACCAGAAGCCGGAGTTGCAGGCAATATCGAGCACCCGCTTTCCTCGAAGAGAACCACCCACAGCCATAAGATACGGGAAAAAATGCATGAAGCGCTGCCGTGCACGCTGAGGATTGATCACTGCGCGGGGATTTTCATATCGAATCGGAAATGAGAGACCTCCGTCAAACGCGTACGAGTAATGCCAGAAATCATACTTCGCAAATTCCTCGCGAATCTGATCGTCGGAAGGCCCTCCTGGATGTCGAGGGAGAGGCCAAATAGGACTCACCGACGGAAGCTCGATAGGAATGCCTCTGTTCGGTAATTTTTTGGGAAGCAGCTGAGTCCTGTGAATCTCGTAACCGAAATGGTGGAGCGCATTTTGAATGACATGTCTCATACACAACCTTTGGGCACTGTGTTTCAGTTTCGAATCGGTCGCCGCGCAAACGACCATTCAGTGCCGCTGAGAAGACCTATGATACATCTACTGCTCCTGCTGAGAAGTCTGATGTAGCTGGAGTTTCTGTAATCTTCTGAAGGTGCGGTCATTGACCTTTTTGACGGCGGCTCCGTCTAAACCAGAGGATCACCAGGACCGCGGCTGCTGCCGCCAAAAGTAACAGATTAAAACTCTTTACGATGCGGAATAGCGTGTACCAGTGCCTGCCAAAAAGATAACCGGCACCGGCGATTACGCTGACCCACAGAGCTGCCCCCAGAAAGTTAAAGATTGCAAACTTGCGCCAGTCCATGCGCAGGACGCCAGCAAGCGGGCCGGCGATGACTCGCATACCTGCAATGAAGCGAGCCACAAAGATAGTGGCTGCACCGTAACGAGCGAACAGCTCCTCGCCCCGGCGAATAGTCGCTTCACGAATGCGCAGGGTCTTACCGTAGTGGCGCAGCAGGGTCCGGCCGCCGTAATGCCCGATCAGGAAACCGAGGTTGTCCCCAATGGTCGCCGCGCATACTCCTACAACAATGATGTAAGACAAACGCAGATTGTGTTGGGAGTAGGCAAAGAAACTGGCAAGCAGAAGAATAGTTTCGCCGGGAAGCGGCAAGCCGGCGTTCTCTAGGAGGAGTGCGACTGCAACCGCCCAGTAGCCGTAGCGAGCCAGGTAAGCGCCGAGCAGGTGAAGCAAGTGATGCGGCATATCAGGAATTCTCAGGCGCGCCTAAGAATTGCACTACTGCCCGGTTGAACTGCTCCGGTACTTCCTCGTAGGGAAGGTGGCCTACGCCATCGAAAACCACCAGCTCGCAGTGGCGGAACTGCTCACGCAATCGCTGCGCGGACGAGAGGTTCACCGCCGTGTCGCGTTCTCCCCAGATCAGTAACGTTGGAAAGTGGGAAATTCGCGACAAGGCATTTTCGAGTTCTTGCAGATCGTTATTCCAACAGTGAAGCACCGACAAACCATAACGGAACGAGCCTGGAATTCTGAAGGCTGCCGAGTAACCCTCCAGTGTGCCGGGACGAATACGGCGAGGATCACCATACATGCGGCGCAGGACGTATCCGTGCACCAGCTCCAAATGAGGCACTAAATCAAAGAACCAAGGCTTAACCAAAGGATTCGTCAGCAAGCGAGCTAATGCTTTGCCGTGTTCCGACCACGGATTCACAGGCGCAACCAGGATCAGTCGCTTGAAGCGCTCCGGAGCGAGCGAAGCGGCCATCATGGCGACCGCTCCGCCATGGGATGTGCCCAGCAGGTCACACGAACTCACGTCGACTGCATCAAGGAAGCGCAGCAGGCGTTCGGCACTCGCTCGCAGGCTGCAATTAAGATTTGCGGGACGCTCGGAGAAGCCAGTTCCCAGCATGTCGCAGGCGTAAACCGTGCGCCCGATTATCGCCGGGATTGTGAAGCGCCAGGAGAACGAGTACCCGAGCAATCCGTGCACGAGCAACAGCGCTGGGCCAGAACCAGCGCGCAGGTAGCGCATGCGGGCGTTGTCGATCGAGACCCAGTGCTCATCGATCGTTTGTGTGTGAGCTAGGGCGGAATCGAGAGAGGAGATCAAGTTCACTGGGTATTCTTTTCAGCAGTGGGCAACTTTTGCAAGCCCGCAGGAGTCTGTGTAAGTGATATCGCCTCTGTCGCTTCTGTGTAGGGGAGCTTCGGCTCCCCTGTTTTTTAGGCCACGTTCGGGTACTTGGAAGCGCTCGATTTATAACGGAAGCGTTCCCCTCCACGATTCAACAGAAATGAATGCATGTCCCTCTGCGGAACAAAGGTTCCAGAACGGTGCCAGGAGCTGTCGATTGTGAGGCACGGCACTTGCCTTTCATTAAACCGCACCAGGCGCTTTTGAGCGGAATCCTACCCAGTCCGTGATTGCGGATTTCGGTAAATTTAGGCTCTACAGACACTTACCAAATACCACATCTCTGATTCCAAAAAACATACCAGCAACAGCCCAAGCCCACTATAATCGTAGAAGTCCTTTCTTTGCGCCAGTTGTTAGGCTCTCATGTCCTTCGCTGTGGCACCGAACGTGCAAAACTCAGGTTGGACTGGCTTACTCACCCGCTCCAGCGAGCCATCAAGTTCCATGAACCGGGAATTCCAAACCCGCTTTACGGTCGGGCTTCTGGTCATCCTGACCTTGGGTTCGGTGTGGCTCGGTATCGTCAATTTCAAAGTCGAGCGCCAATTTCCGGTTCCCTATGACGGGGTCTGGTGGGTGGAACACAACGGTTCCCTTGTCGCCGACAAAGTGGAAGCGAACGGGCCCGGGGACAAGGCCGGGATTAAGCCGGGCGATCGGCTGGTCAAAGTAAATCAGCGCGAGTTGAAGGATTCTGCTGGCCTACAACGTCAACTCTACCGTGCTGGCCCGTGGTCCAAGAACACGTACTCCCTGTGGCGGCAATCAGTGCCGCTCGACTCGACCGTCATTCTGATACCAGCTGAGAGGTCGCTGAACGATTGGCTGCGGATGATCGGCGTGGTTTACCTGGCCATCGGACTATACGTCCTGCTGCGCCGGTGGACGGCTCCGAGTTCGTTGCACTTTTACATCTTTTGCCTGGTGTCGTTTGCCTTGTATTCATTTCACTACACCGGCAAGCTGAACCAGTTCGACTGGACAATTTATTGGGGCAATGTGGTTGCATGGCTGCTGCAACCGGCTTTGTTTCTACATTTCGTCTCGACCTTCCCCGAAAAGCGTAACTTCGTACGGCGCCATCGATTCGCAATTCCCGCTTTCTATCTTCCCGGGCTGCTGTTGTTCGCAATTCATGTTTCCGCGCTCACGCTGCTCAGGGCTACAGAGAGGCTGCGCTGGAATCTGGATCGGCTGGAGATGGCATACCTGGCGGCATTCTACATCACTGCTGCTGGAGTACTGCTTTACAGCTACCGTCGCGCGGGTAAGCCGATTTTGCGGCAGCAGTTGAAGTGGGTGACTCGAGGCACGATCCTCGCCATCACACCTTTCATATTCTTCTACTTGATCCCGAACCTTGCGGGAGCGTTATCAACCAATCCAGTAAAGCAGCTGTCGGTGATATTCCTCGGGCTGCTACCGCTAACCTTGGGTTACGCCATTTTCCGCTACCGCCTGATGGATGTGGATCTCATCTTCAAGCGAGGAATGGTTTACACCTTGGCGGCGGCGGCGATTGCCGGCGGCTACTTCGCCATGATCGCCATCATCGCGGAGTTGGTCCATACGCGCGTGCCAAGCTCGGGGCCAGTGGGAATGGTACTGGCCATTGTGGTAACCGCGCTGCTCTTCGATCCTGTTCGTAAATGGATACAGGAGCGGGCAGACCAGTTTTTCTATCGGACGCGTTACGACTATCGCAAAACGTTGGTGGAATTTGGGCGTGAGCTTAGTTCCGAAACCGATCTCGACAAGATGCTGGGTTCGGTGGTGGACCGCTTGTCGCGAACCCTGCTTGTCGACCGGATGGCTATTTTTCTAAGCGACAGCGAAGCCCCACCGCGATTCAGGCTGGCGAAATCTTACGGCATGTCATTGGAAGGGGACTTGGACCTGAGTTTCCTGAGTGCTTCCCGGCCCGAAGCCAGTGCCGGACATTTCTTCTTCGATAATACCCATCTGGTGCCGCGCGAGGCTCCAGCTGCTCAGGCAACGATCGCGAAGCTGGAACTG
The DNA here is from genome assembly GCA_003224905.1 of Acidobacteriota bacterium. GTDB lineage: Bacteria > Acidobacteriota > Terriglobia > Terriglobales > Acidobacteriaceae > QIAA01. The sequence goes on along the minus strand of QIAA01000050.1, from coordinate 811 downwards.
AATTACTACATTCCCTGTCGAGCGCAGCAGCGGACGATTGCCTTCCTCGGTTTGGGCAAGACGGTTGAGGGCGATTTTCTTTCCAGTGAAGATGTGGAACTTCTGGAAACTCTATCCGGCTATATAGGCATCGCCATCCAAAATGCGCGGCTGTACTCTTCGCTCGAGCAGAAGGTCGCGCAGTACGAACGGCTGAAAGATTTCAACGAGAACATTGTCGAATCGATCAACGTGGGTGTGCTTGCGGTCGATTTGGCAGACCGCATTGAATCCTGGAACTCGCAGATGGAGGTCATGTATGCGCTGCCGCGGTGGCAGGCGCTGACGCGGCCGCTCAGCGAGGTCTTTCCAGCGGAGTTTGTGGAGGAGTTCTACCGGGTCCGGCAGAATTCAGGGATTCACAATCTCTACAAGTTCCGCCTGGCGACCCCGGCGGGAGAAACCCGGATCATCAATGCCGCCATTGCGCCGCTGGTCACGAGGAAGTTCAACGTGATCGGGCGGCTCATCATCATGGATGACATCACCGAGCGCGTGGAACTGGAATCCCAGCTCTCGCAGGCGGACAAGCTTTCTTCCATCGGTTTGCTGGCTGCCGGTGTTGCGCATGAAGTGAATACGCCGCTGGCGGTCATTTCGTCGTACGCGCAGATGCTCTCCAAGCAGCTGCAGGGAGATCCTCAACGCAGCAGCCTGATGGAAAAAATAACGCGGCAGACTTTCAGGGCTTCCGAGATTGTCAACAACCTGCTGAATTTCTCACGCACGGGTGGTACGGAATTCACCGATGTTAATGTCAACAAAATCATTC
>QIAA01000068.1 GCA_003224905.1 Acidobacteriota bacterium | reverse complement strand
CGTGGTGATGTCTTGCGGGGAACTGCTTCCCGGGAAGGTCGCGTTCGCCGTAAATGTCACGGAGTCGTTCGGCGCGGGATTCGTGAGTGAGGCAGCAAGCGTAATTGCCGTTGGCGTACCCGGGGTTACCGTAACGGTGGTGGACGAAGCACTTACTGTTCCGAAACTCGCGCCCACAGTCGTGGTGCAGATGTTGACTACCGACGCAGAAGGAGTAACTAATCCATTTGCGTTGATGGTTGCGCATGAGGAGTCTGACGAGGTCCAGGTGGCACGTCCGGTAAGGTCCTTGGTGCTGCCGTCGTCATAAGTGCCGGTGGCAGACATCTGCTGGGTTTGTGACTTGGTGATGGTGGGGCTCGAGGGACCTATTGCCAGTGAGGTCAGCGTTGGATTCACGAAGAATCCTTTGCAGCCGACCATCAAAGCGAGCAGTGAAAGCGTCGCCAACGCAGTGATGAATTGAGTTTTCAGCGTACTACTCGGCATCATAAAAACCCCAACAAAGCCGCGCTTTCCAAACAGCGACGCTTCAAAAAATTGTAACAGAGAAGATTCCGGGCAGAATGGGGACGTGTACCAACGTGTACCAAAGCGCACACCTCGTTGTTCTATTTGAATCGAGAACGTTCTCGGCAGGAAAACTTGCAGGTTTGTGCGACAGTCCACTCAGACGGCTCTGATACGATGCAAATTCACCATGGTCTTGATTCGGTTTTGTGCCACTGCCCTGGTGTCAACCGCTATCTGCAATCTAGGCCAAGTGCCTGGGCCAGGAACAGAGCCGCCGGGCGCAATTTGTGTGGCCTGCATTCGTGCCCACGAGGAGTTTCTTGCCTCCGATGCGCTACGTGGGCGAGGTAGCGCGACTCCTGATGAACTCACGGCGGCAACGTACGTCGCCGCTCAGTTACGACAGTATGGAATTGATCCTGCCGGGGATGACGGCGGATACATTCAGCGGGCAACTGTGGTGCGACAAAAGTTCACCGGGCCTCCTCATCTTCGAATCAAGACTAAAGCAGAGCCCATCGTTTGGACCTATGGGAAGGAATTCGTTGTCTATTTTTTGTCGCAGACGCAGTTTTCGGGTCCGATACGCAAGGTGGATGCTGACAAGCCGGAAACGAAGATTGATAGCGGCTCTATGGTGCTGGTGGTGGGAACTGATCGGGCAAAGATTCGGAAAACTGCGATGTCAATGGCCTCGGCGGGAGCAGTGGGGGTTCTCGTGCCGGCGACTGCGCAGGAATCGGCACGCTTTCGAGAAAGAGGCAAAGAACTTCCCACACCGCCGGTAAGGCTTGAAGACCAAGCTGGTGGAAGCTCAGGTTCAACACTCAATGTGCTTCAGGTGAGCGCGCAAGCCGCCAAGGTTCTGGCGCGTCTGCCTGAGGGCACGAAAATCACTTTTGGTGGGCCGGCCACTGCGGAGAAAAGCTACACGTGGAACGCCGTGGGCATTTTGCATGGAACTGACTCGGCTCTGGCGCACGCGGCTGTGCTCCTCTCGGCGCATTTGGATCACTTGGGTATTGGCAGGCCCGTCAAGGGGGACAATATTTACAACGGCGCTGATGATGACGCTTCAGGCGTGACCGCCGTGCTGGAGTTCGCGCGCGTGCTGGGAGCGGGCCCAAAGCCCCGGCGGACGGTCATCTTTGCGCTTTTCGGCAGCGAGGAGATAGGGGTGCTGGGATCCGTTTACTTTCGAGAACATCCCCCGCTGCCGCTGAACGAGATTGCCGCCAACCTGGAGTTCGAAATGCTCGGCCGAGCCGATGCGGCGGTGAAGGCAGATACGGTATGGCTCACTGGATGGGAGCGGTCCAACCTGGGGCCGACACTTGCGGAGCATGGGGCACATCTGGTAGGCGACCCGCATCCGGATCAAAATTTCTTTACCCGTTCCGACAACTACGCGCTCGCGAGAAAGGGAGTGGTCGCGCAGACGATTTCAAGCTATGGACTGCATGGCGACTATCACCAGCCGAGCGACGACATTTCACATATTGATTTCGATCACATGAATGCTGCGATCGGATCTTTGCTCGCGCCGATCCAATGGCTGGTGAATTCGGACTTTACGCCGAAGTGGAATGAAGGGGGAAGGCCGTAGAGCAGTTGCTAGTGGCTAGTTGTTAGTTGCTAGTAAATTCGCGGTCCAGGGATTTCAGTAGACCGTTTAGCAGTTTTCCGATTTCGGTAATTCGTTCGATGAGGGCGGCCGCATCTTCGAGGTTCAAGTAGCCGAGGTTGCGTGCGATCAGGATCTGGCTTTCTAGTTCAAAGACCGAGCCTCTGGCATGCCCAAGAAACTGTTTGAATTCTCCACGCGAGAGGCGGCCTTGGCCCTCTGCAATGTTGCTTGGAATTGATACGGCCGCGCGGCGAATCTGATTCGTCAAGCCGTATACTTCTTGTTTGGGAAATTCTGTGTGAGGGTGTAGACACAAGCGACCAATTCAATGCTCTTCTTCCAGCTAATGAGTTCTTGATACGAACGCACGCTCACTGTTTCTTTGCAGCCTCGACCCTCATTTGGCTACCCAGGAAGGCGGTTCGTCTGTGATGGATATCACCTTCGGCTGTGAATTTCTCGAGGGCGAGTGGCTTGAAATGGAGTAATCCCAACCAGCCACTAGCCACTAGTCACTTAATTTGCGTTTTTGCCTTCGCGATGCATTCATCGATTAGTTTGCGACCTTTGCAGCGTTCGCTCACGCCGAGCTGCTCACGCGTGGAGCACTTCGCGCCGTTTTAAGGTCGGAAGGGCCTTGATGGATTTTCCAGCCTTCTGCTGTGCGAGCCGCAGGTCGTAAAGGCTTTGCAGATTCAGCCAAAACTCAGCGCTCGTGCCAAAGAAATGAGCCAAGCGCAGGGCGGTGTCGCCAGTGATCGCACGTGTTCCGTTCAAGATTTGTGTGATCCGATTTGTCGGCACGTCAAGCTGCCGTGCAAGTTCAGCCGCGCTCATTTCGAGTGCTTGAAGTTCTTCAGCGAGGTGTTCACCAGGATGAATAGCCATGACCGCCATCTCGATGCTCCTAGTGATAATCAACGATCTCTACGTTAGACGGTCCAGGCGCTCCGTCGATCCATTCAAAGCAAATCCGCCATTGATCGTTTATGCGGATGCTGTATTGGCCCTTACGGTCGCCGCGCAATGCTTCAAATCGGTTCCCCGGAAGAGCGGCAAGATCACTGAGGGATGTAGCAGCCTCCATACGATCAAGCTTGAGGCGGGCAGGCCGCTCAAAGCCAGAAAACGCCTTTACACGTTTCCCAGCAGCGAAGTCTCTGGTCCGCGCGTCACGATAGGTGACTATCAGCTAACACCTCAAAGATACCGGATAATTACGCGTTACGTCAAGCGTACAGAATGCTACGCTCGGCGGGGAGAGTGCTCTGCTTTTCAGTGATAGTTGCCGCTGCCACGCGCAGTCGGTGACGAGTATCACTTTTAACTGTGGATTTTCGAGTATTGAAAAGGCGCTGGACAGGAACTAGCCAGTAATCATTTAACTAAATTCGTAAATTGCTTGGGGGTGCGAGAGGCGACCCTCAGGGGCTAAAGCCCGCGTCAGGCGCGTCGTTGATCGGCACGGCTGAAGAGCTTGCGGAAAAATTCGAATGGGTCACCTCAGCGGCTGAAGCCGCGACTGAAAGGAAAGCCTTTATCGCAGCGCTAAAAAGCGCTGCGCCACCCCAAATCAGAGCTTTTCCGCAAGCTGCAAAGCCGATGCCCTGATACGAACCTATTTGCGAAACAGTTCTGGCCACTAATCACTTCAATTGGCCCTTTTTGCCTTCGCAATTCGCTCGTCGATTGGCTTGCGGCCCTTAAACCCCTCACTGACTCCATGCCAGTGGGCGATTCCCTTCTCGCCCAGTTTCCAGCACAGCAGCACCGTCTCGCCGTCGACCACGCAGGGAAAATCGAGCAGGCCGATGTCGAGATCCTTTACTTGTACGCCGATGGAATCGATCTCGGAGATCGCGTCCTTCACGCGTTGAATTGCCTTCTCGCGTTCGGCTTTGCGTCTTGCCAAGTGGACAATGTTGAGGAATCTGCCGCCGTCGAGGAAGACGCGATGTACGACCTCCTGCAGTTCGGCGTCAACAGCATCGATCAGTTTTTTGCCGTCAATCGCATTCTGCAGCAGGGACTCGAGCACGGGTAACAGGGATTGAGCTTCCTGGAGTGTAAAGGTGCGTTCAGACATATTAGGTATATGGAGATTCTAATCCATTTCGTGGTGAACGCCGATCGAAATGACCCGAATGCACGAACACCGGTGCAGGCTGGCAAGGTGGGGTCAGAACGGCTCTTTCGCCCGTTGAGTGTGCGTGAGAACCGTACCGTGGCTACGGCACTCGACAATTTTATTCCCACTCTACCTAGCGCTCACGCGCTGGGCTAATGAATTGCGCCGCTCCGCGGCTGCGAATCTCGCAGTTCCCAACGTAACTCGGTCGTACACTCCCTTTCGGTAATCCTTAGTAACCATACGATTCCCGGCAGCCAGCCGTACAATGACCTTGCCCGAAAGACCATCCGTGCATTAGCGATGGCATTGGCCGGAAGGACAATCTCCCAACCGGCAAATCTGCCAGAACGGATGCTTCCCCAGTGGGCGACCCTAAGCCGGAGTTCGCACTCATATGGCGTTTGGTTTCGGATTCAACAAACAGAAGACTCTCAGCTCTGCGGAGAAGTATGTCCAGCAGGGAAAGCTGCAGAATGCTATCGCTGAGTACGAGAAGGTTCTGAAGGCTGACCCCAAGGATCTGACCGTTTCTAACACTATAGGCGATCTTTACGCCCGCCTTGGCCAGAATGAGCGGGCCCTCGAGAGCTTCAAAAAAGTCGGCGACGCTTATGCCAGCCAGGGTTTCACGGTCAAAGCAATCGCCATGTACAAGAAGCTGACGAAGATCAAACCGACCCTGGAAGGGGTGCTTCGGCTGGCGGAGCTGTACACGCAGCAGGGCTTATTCAACGATGCCCGGGCTCAATATCTGCATGTAGCTGAAGAATTCCTGCGTTCGGGAGAGTTGGAGCAGGCCGTCCGGATTTTCCAGAAAACTCTGGAGATGGATCCTGAAAACGTGGCCATGCGGATTCGGCTGGCCGAGGTTTACATTCGCCTCAATAAGAAGACCGAGGCCTGGCAGATTTTCGCTTCCGCGGCGGATAACCTGCGCGCAAAAGGGCAGCTGGCGGCGACGGAAGAGATTCTGCAGCGGATGCTGAAGCTCGATCCCGGGAACAGCTATGCGCTGCTCCTGCGTGGACGCACCGCGTTTGAGTCGGGTGATATCGCTGCAGCCATACAGAACCTGGAAAAAGTCGCGGATCTCGATACGCATCCGGAAGGCTTGCGCGCATTGATGCAAGCTTACCTGCAGACAGAGCGCTTCTCGGAGGCCGGCACTTTAGCGGGCAAACTGTGCACCGTGCACAACGATCCGGGCGCACTCATCAGCTATGCCGACGCCCTGATGAAGGCCGGGAAATATGAGGAAGTAATTCAGCTCTGTCATCAGAACAGTGATCGTCTGTTGGCCAGCGATTCAGCGAAAGTGCTCGAGACATTGCACAATCTGATCGGACACATCCGTGAAGACGTGCCTGCCCTTGAGGCTCTGCTCGAGCTTTTACTGAAGGCCGGGGACACGACGCACATCACCGAAGTCTACGAGTTGCTCGCACATGCTTCGGTGCAGGCGGGCGATCTGGAGGAAGCTCGCGATTATTACCTGAAGCTTACGCAGCTCGAACCGCAGAATCAGGTCCACGCCCAGAATTATGCGCAAGTCCTGACCCGTCTCGGAGGCGGTGCAGCTGGGGCGCGACTGATCACGGCAGAAGAAGGCGCGGTTCTGGTGGATGAACTGGAAGCGACTGCGCCCTTTATCGATCAACGCTACGCCGATGACGTCGCCCTGGGCGTGCGCGCGGCTCTCACCGATGCTGAGCTCTTCATTTCGTACAATATGCCGGCCAAGGCACTGGTGCCGTTGACGTCTGCATTGCCTAAGGCACCCAAAGATCTCCGACTGAATCAACGTTTGGCGGCTCTGCACACTCGGGCAGGGCGCTTCGCTGAGGCAGCCGTGTGCTGCCGCACGCTCGAGCAGATCTATCACGATTCCGGCTATCCAGATGAAGCCACTCATTATGGCGAGCTGGGTGAAAAGTATGAGGCTCGGGCCTCTGCTACTTCTGGCGCGGCACGGCGGAGTGCTGCCCCGCCTCCGGCGAAACCGGTGCTTTCGGAAATGCCGGTGGTGCCAGACACGTCAGGCGCGGGTCTTTTCTGGGGGAAAACAGCTACGTCGCTGCCGCCTGATGCCGGGGAATTCGCGGTGGAGGCGGCGCCCGCGGTCGAAGATGAAATTGATATCTCCGACGAGTGGGAGGATCAGGTTTCCGAAGTTTCCGGTGCGCCGGAGGAAGTCGAGGCCGGAGCCGCCTCGGCGAAGCAAGACTCCAAGCTGATCGAGGAAACTGTCGAAGAGGTACGTTTCTATCTCTCGCAGTCGATGGTAGAGCAAGCGCGATCGGTATTTGCCAAGCTGGAGAAATCAAAGGCGCCAGCACAGACGCTTGCAGAGTTGCGGCGGGAAATCGATGCCACAGACGCGATGCTGGCCTACACCGCGCCGAAAACGGCCGAGGAAGTTTCAATAGAAGAGATTGCTGACGTTTCGGCGGATGAGCATTCTGCCCCAATTCAGCATCATGGGTTCCAGAGCAAATTCGAGACCGAGCTGGATGCGCCCTGGTCACGCGATCATCAGCCAAGGACGACTCCTGGGGCCATACCGGCACCTCAACCTGTGGCGAGGGAAGTAGCGCAGGCAAGCTCGGCGGCGGAACAATCCGGTGTGCTGGGCGATTTTGTCTCGGACCTTGAGCAATCGCTGGGCACGGATTTCTTGCCCGAAGCTCCGGCACCGCATGCGCAGCCGAAGGCGACACCTGCGCCGGCCGCAGCGAAATCCGACAGCAGGGTAACAAGCACCGCCCCGCCTGCGGCGACGATGATGGCGGCAGCGGCAGCGGCTCCTGCGCCCGCCCCGGCTCCAACCTTCACGTATAAACCCTCGCAGACACGCTCTTTGATTCCTGAACCGGGCGCTGCTTCCAAAGAGGACGGAGGCGCCGGTGTTGATCTCGCGGACATGTTCGGCGAGCTGAAGCAGGAATTAGAGGAAGGCACACCGGTCGCGCAGGAAGATCCCGAGACTCACTACAACCTGGGCGTCGCTTTCCGGGAAATGGGACTTCTCGACGAGGCCATCGCCGAACTGCAAAAAGTTTGCCAGGCCCTGGAACGGGGCAGTTCGTTCTCGCTGGTTATGCAGACGTACACCTGGCTGGCGCAATGCTTCCTGGATAAGCGGGTTCCGGAGGCGGCGATTCGCTGGTACGACAAAGCGTTGAAGCTTTCGAGCATCGATGAAGAAACACGCGTCGCGCTGAATTATGAGCTGGGTTCGGCTTACGAGTCGGCGGGAAATAAGCCTGCGGCACTGAACCACTTCATGCAGGTTTATGGCAGCAATATCGACTATCGTGATGTAGCTCAGCGCATCCAAGCGCTGAAGTCGTAAAATGCTGCAATGGGGTGTTTGCTAAACGTTTGGGTGCGTGCGAAGAGCTGTTTCCCAATCGCGCCGCTATCGATTGGGAGAAGAACCTCTTGAGGCCGGAACCCAATCTTCCCCTGAACAGAATTCCCTCCAGCCAGCTGGGATCAGAGTTAGGGCGGGAATCCAGCGGCTCCGGAACGCAACTCGCGCCGCCGACAGAAGCTGAAAACCACAGTCGCCTGATCGTCTGGATCCATCGCCTTTCAATTCTTTCATTCGTGTTTCTTTGCGCGGTGGTGGGAGTGCTTCTGGTCATCCTGCCGTGGCGGCCGGAGTGGACTGATAATCATCTTTTAGCGGGCTCGCCGCAGTTCCAGACGTTCATTTCGCAAGGTTTTGTGCGCGGCCTGTGCAGCGGGCTGGGCGTGCTCGACATCTGGATCGGCTTCTGGGAAGCGGTGCACTATCATGAAGATAAACGGATCTGAACTGATCAGTTTTCGTCACACCTGGGCCGTCTTGATCAGGCTAGACCCTCTGCCACAGGTTCTCAGTATTTAGACACCAGGAAAGAGCAATCGAAAGACGCCGCCATCATGTCTGAAACCAAAACTGCGCCACTGGCATATCAGAACGAACCATTTCTCAACAGCCCTGAAGGACGGATCCTGCGCATTCTGTCCGAATACAGTGAACCGCTTTCACGCTTCCGGCGCGAGCAGATCCAGGATACCGTGGTGTTCTTTGGGTCGGCGCGGTTCCACAGCCGCTCAGTGGCGCAGAACAGGCTGACGGAACTGCAAAAGGGATTAGCGCCGCAACGTGCGCCTGAGCACAAGATGGCCTTGGCTTCAGTGGACATGGCGCGTTATTACGAAGAGGCGCGTCGGCTGGCATTTCTTCTGACGCAATGGTCAATTCAGATTCCGGCACGCAGGCGCCGATTCGTGGTCACCACCGGCGGTGGTCCAGGGATCATGGAAGCTGCGAACCTGGGCGCACACGAGGCGGGCGGCAAGACTATAGGTTTGAATATCAATCTGCCGTTTGAGCAGTACCCGAACCCGTACATCACTCCTTCACTAAATTTTGAGTTCCATTATTTCTTCATGCGCAAGTTCTGGTTTGCGTACCTGGCTAAGGCGTTGGTGATCTTTCCTGGCGGTTTTGGAACACTCGACGAACTATTCGAGATTCTCACGCTCGCACAAACGCAGAAATTGGCCAAGAAAATTCTGGTCGTCATCTATGGACGCGAGTACTGGAATCGCGTGATCAATTTTCAAGCGATGGCGGATGCCGGCACCATCTCGCCGGAAGACCTGGAACTATTCAGGATGGTGGACTCGCCCGAGGAGGGCTTCGAATATCTGCGCGCTGCCCTGACAAGGTATCATCTCGTACCCGAGCAGCAGAAACGGAAGGGCGAAGTTGTTCCGGAGATCGCCAAGACGAATCCGTAGTCGATACAAACGCGAAGCTTTTTGAGCGCTCTTGCTCTTTTGCTACATCACCGATCGAAGACAATTCCCTGGAAGTGACGCTGCTCAGCGCACTCTTCTCCTGAAAAAGATCGCAGAAGCTTCCCGTCATGGCGTGGATTATATTCAGCTGAGGGAAAAAGACCTTAACACACGCGATCTAGAGAGGCTTGCAATCGAGGCGATGCGGGTCGTGCGCGCGAATTCGCCGAGCACTCGTTTGCTCATCAACTCTCGAACTGACGTAGCGCTCGCCGCGGATGCCGATGGGGTCCACCTGCGCTCTGAGGACATTGTCCCGAGTGAAGTTCGATTGATTTGGACCTCGAAGCGACCCTGCACGATCGGTGTTTCCTGTCATTTCGCCGAACAGGTGAATCGTGCGGCCTCCGAGGGCGCCGATTTCGTCGTCTTTGGCCCGGTGTTTGGGAAGCAGAATGAAACCTCTTGCCGGGACGGCTTAATTGCTCTCACCCAAGCCTGCAAGTACAACATTCCAGTATTGGCGCTTGGGGGCGTGACATTGGAGAATGCTAAAGGTTGTTTTGGAGCCGGAGCCGCCGGCATCGCGGGAATCCGGTTATTTCAGGAAAATGACATCGCCACCGCGGTCTCACTCATTCGTAATTGCCGTTAGTTCGAACGCCATCGGCAGGCTCATCTAAGCCGTTACTTCTCACGCAAAACCAATGTGTTAGATTGAAAATTCCTCGTCCACGGGTCCCCGCCGTCCGAGAATAATCAGGAGAGATAGTTTTGGCACTGCCCCAGGACGCGCTCTGGTACAAGGACGCGATCATCTATCAGGTCCACGTTCGGACCTTCTACGACAGCAATGCGGACGGCATCGGAGATTTTCGCGGGCTCGCCCAGAAACTGGATTACCTGCAGGACCTTGGCATCACAGCCTTGTGGCTGATGCCATTCTTCCCTTCCCCTTTACGCGATGACGGCTACGATATCGCCGACTATCGTTCGGTTCACCCCAGCTACGGCACTCTCGATGATTTCAAGGTATTTCTCGAGGCGGCCCATCAGCGCAGGATTCGCGTGATCATCGAGATGGTGTTGAACCACACCTCCAATCAGCACCCTTGGTTTCAGGAATCGCGCAGTTCCACGACGAATCCAAGGCGAGATTGGTACGTCTGGAGTGACATTGACACGAAATATCGAGGCACTCGGATCATCTTTGTCGACACCGAGCTTTCGAACTGGGCGTGGGACCCGATGTCAAAGGCGTATTACTGGCATCGCTTCTTCAGCCACCAGCCGGACTTGAACTATGACAACCCCGCGGTTCGCGACGAGATGTGGAGCGTCATGAAATTGTGGCTGGAAATGGGCGTGGATGCATTCCGGCTGGATGCGGTTCCGTACCTGGTGGAGCGCGAGGGAACAAACTGCGAAAATCTTCCCGAAACCCACACCATTATCAAAGATTTTCGCGCCCGCCTCGACCGGGAATTTCCGGGACGAATGTTCCTGGCGGAAGCCAACCAGTGGCCCGCTGACCTTCGACCGTACTTCGGCGAAAGCGATGAGTTCCACATGGCGTTCCACTTTCCGCTGATGCCGCGCATGTTCATGGGGCTGAAGTTGGAGGACCGCAAGCCGATCACCGAAATCCTGCAACAGACCCCGTCGATTCCAGAACCCTGCCAGTGGTGCTTGTTTCTTCGCAACCATGACGAGCTCACACTTGAGATGGTAACCGACATGGAGCGGGACTACATGTATGACGAATACGCCCGGGATAAGGGAATGCGACTAAATCTAGGCATCCGACGCCGGCTGGCACCGCTGCTGGACAATGATCGCAGGCGGATTGAATTGATGAATGGCATGTTGATGTCGTTGCCGGGCACTCCCATCCTTTATTACGGCGACGAAATCGGCATGGGCGACAACGTGAACCTGGGCGATCGAAATGGCGTTCGGACGCCCATGCAGTGGGATGGGGGCTGGAACGGCGGCTTTTCCGCTGCGGATCCGGAGAGCCTCTATTCGCCGCTCATGCTCAACCCGGTCTATGGATTTCAGGCCGTGAATGTGCACTCGCAAAAACGATTTGAACACTCCCTGCTTTCCTGGATGAAGCGCCTCATCAGAGTTCGCAAATCGCTGCCGGTATTCGGAAGGGGAAGCATTGAATTCCTATACCCGGCAAATCACCGGGTATTGGCTTACATCCGCCAACTGGCAAAAGACACGATTCTGGTGGTGAATAATCTCTCCAGCTCTGCGCAGGCCGTAGAACTGGATCTTCGACGTTACAAAGGCAATATTCTGATCGAGATGTTTGGGCGCAATATCTTTCCTCGGATCGGCGACCTGCCCTATCTTTTGACCATGGGGCCGTATCAGTTCTATTGGTTCCGCCTGCGAAGGATCTAGCCGTTGGCTCTTAGCCTTTAGCTCTTGGCTAAATCGAACCGGTTTGGCTGAAAGCTGACAACTGACAGCGTGAGCTAAGAGCTCTTTCGCATTCTGCTTTACACTGTTCTCTTCACTCTAAGGAGACGTACTCTTGGCCGAAGAAACCATTCTTTCGGATGATTTTCTTCGTGAATTGATCAACGTCGGTGAGGTGGACATCCTGGTTGGGGTACACACCTACAACGACGCGAGCACTATCGGCCCGCTGGTGCAGGCTATTCGTGTCGGTTTGCTGAAGTATTTCCCACGGCAGCGGGCGGCGATCATTAATGCGGACGGAGGATCGAAAGACGGCACCCAGGACCTGATTCGGGCAGCCTCCATCAGTGACTTGCAACATGTCTCAAGGCTGCAGGCTCTGCGCACCCTGCACTCCATCAGCACACAATATCCAGGCGGACCGGCGAGCGGGAATGCCCTTCGCACGATTCTCGCCGCTGCAGAACTGTTGCGAGCCAGTGCCTGTGCCGTCATCTCGCCAGATTCGATCATCGAACCGGAATGGCTGGAGCGATTGTTGCGCCCGGTGACTCGAGATAATTTCGATCTGGTCACGCCCACCTATCGCCGCCACAAGTTTGACGGCCTTCTCATCAGGAACTTGCTTTATCCAATGAATCGGGCGCTTTATTCCCGCCGCGTTCGTGAACCCTATCCTCCGGATTTCGCTTTTTCCGGACGCCTCGCCAGTCATTTTCTGAGCCAGGAAGTGTGGTCGCAGGAGGTCGGACGCACCGGCGCCGAGATGTATGTCACAATCTCGGCCATCGTAGGGGATTTTCGCTTGGCTCAGAGTTTTCTGGGGCCCAAATCACGCGTGGAACACGCGCCCGCCGATCTGGTCGCCGCCATCCGCCGCAGCGTGGGCACTCTGTTCTGGTCTTTGGAAGATAATTTCCGGAGTTGGAGCGCGAACTCACATTCCGAACCTATCACGACCTTCGGGCCCGATCACGAGCTGATCTCGGATCCGCTGCGCGTGAATCGCAAGCGCCAGTATGAAATGTTCGTTCGCGGGGTCTCAGAACTCGACACGGTGCTGAAGGCCATTCTCTCTCCTCCAACTCTTGCGGAGCTCCAGCGCACCGCCACCGTGCCCGAGCCAGACTTCCGTTTCCCCGATGAATTGTGGGCGCGGACTGTGTATGAATTTACTGCCGCTTATCACAAATCGGTTATAAGCCGTGATCATATTGTCCAGGCGCTGGCGCCTCTGTACCGCGGCAAGGCTCATACATTTCTGCTCGAAAACCGCGACAGCTCAGCGGAAGAGGTGGAATCCAAAGTTGAACACCTCTGTCAGGAGTTTGAGCGGTTGAAGCCGTCTCTGCTGGAAATGTGGGACGGCAGGAAGTGAGGTCAACATGTGGGAAAGATTCTTAAATGAAATGACGCAGGCCACGCTGGAGATCGTGCACAGCATTGCGCGATTTCTGCCGCGGCTGATGGTGATGCTGGCGATCGTGGTGATCGGGTGGGTCATTGCGTACATCCTCAAGTACACCCTTCGCAGCATTTTGCGGCTTGCTCATTTCGACCGCCTGTCGGAGGACGCCGGCGCGACGCAGTTTCTCAAGAAAGCGGCCTTGCCTTCCTCGACCGAATTGCTGAGCCGGTTTGTGTTCTGGGTGGCATGGATCGGATTCATCCTGATCGGAGTAAGCGTCCTCGGAATTGTTGGCGTAGAGGAGCACATTGCGCGCTTCTTCGGATTCCTACCCCGGCTGTTCGCCGCGATGTTCGTATTTTTCTTCGGGCTGCTGGCGGCGAGCTTCTTTTCCCGCGCTGCATTGCTTGCCGCGGTGAACGCGGATTTGCCGTCGCCGCGGTTGATCAGCTCCACGATTCGCACGATCATTATTGTTTTTTCCGTATCGGTGGGCTTCGAGGAATTAGGTCTCGGGGAGCGCACGATCGTGGTGGCATTTTCCATCGTGTTCGGCGCGCTGATGCTGGGACTAGCCCTGGCCTTCGGCATCGGCGGGCAAGACCTGGCGCGGCGCTACCTGGAGAGGAGGTTCATGCACGAACGGAGGGAGGAGAAGGAGGACGAGTTGTCGCCGCTGTAATGTGGCGTGCTGGTGACAACAGAGCGATTCGGCCATTCTCATTCGCGCGCCAACCCTCACTGAGGTATAATACTTTTAGCACTGTACACGGGCTCTATCCGCACGACGCGGAGGGGCACTGGAGGACAAGTGAGCATCACCCCAATCGGCGATCCTTGCCAAAAAGTTACCGTTTCATCCCTGCGAGAAAAGAAACTCCGGCACGAACCTATCGCGTGCTTGACTGCCTACGACTACGCCACCGCCCGCCTCGTCGACGAAGCTGGAATCGATATCGTGCTGGTTGGCGATTCCCTCGCGCAGACCATGCTGGGCTACGAGAACACGCTGTCGGTCACCATTGAAGAAATGCTGCACCACACGCGCGCCGTGCGACGTGGCGTCAAGCATGCGCTGCTCCTCGCCGACATGCCGTACGGTTCCTATCACGTCAGTACGGACGAAGCCATCCGCAACGCCGCGCGCTTCGTAAAAGAAGCGGGCGCCGAAGCAGTGAAGATTGAAGGAGGCGCCAAGCGCGCCGATCTGATCCGGCAAATTATCGATGCCGAGATTCCTGTCGCCGGACACATCGGGCTGACGCCGCAGTCGGTGAACGTGATGGGAGGCTATAGGGTTCAGGGCAAGTCGCTGGCGGCGATCGAGCAGCTCATGCGCGATGCTGTTGCCCTCGACCGCGCCGGGGTGGCGTGCATTTATCTTGAAGGCATTCCGCGCGAAGTCGCCGGCATGCTCACTGCCGAGGTCGAAACGCCGACTATTGGCATCGGCGCCGGTCCGGAATGTGATGGCCAGGTGCTGGTGCTGCATGACCTGCTGAACCTGACTTTCACGCCTTCTGCCAAGTTCGTACGGCGATATGGAGACGCAGCCGCCCTAATCACCCAGGCGGTGCAGGGCTTTCGCGCAGATGTGGTTTCTGGGCAATATCCCTCGGACAGCGAATCCTATCACCTGCCTAAAGAAACTCTCGCTGCGCTGGAGACCATCCTGGAACGCAAGCGGAGCATGCAGCGCTGAGAGTTGCATCAGGCTCGCATCGTCGCGAAGCCGCGATTCATGCAAATCTTCAAAACGATCCAGGAGATGCGCGCGGCCTGTAGCCTGGCAAAAGGCGGTGGTCAGCGCCTCGGCCTGGTTCCCACGATGGGGGCGCTGCACGAGGGCCATCTCTCTCTCGTCCGGACAGCTAAAGCGCAGTGCGATGCCGTCGCGGCCTCGATCTTCGTGAATCCTACTCAGTTTGGACCCAACGAAGACTTCGCCAAATATCCTCGTAGCTTCGAGCGTGATTGCGAGATTCTGGAACAGGAAGCTGTGGATTTGCTTTTCGCACCGGCGGTAGAGGAAATGTACCCACAAGGCATGACAACGTGGGTGACGGTTGAAGGCCTCAGCGACAAGCTCTGCGGGAAGGCGCGCCCCGGGCACTTTCGCGGCGTAACCACAGTCGTCGCCAAGCTCTTCCAAATCGTCCAGCCTGATGCGGGCTTTTTCGGCCAGAAAGATGCCGCGCAGCTGGCCATCATTCGGCGCATGGTACGCGACCTGAACTTCGCGGTCGAGATTGTCGCTTGCCCGGTTGTCCGCGAGCCGGATGGCCTGGCGATGAGCTCGCGCAACGCCTACCTTGATCCGCAGCAGCGCAGAGCGGCGCCGGTGCTGTATCGATCGCTCCTGAAAATTCAGGAAGTTTTCAAAAGAGGCGAGCATCGCGCAGACAAGCTAATCGACTCCGGCAAACAAACCATCACGGAGGAGCACTCTGTGCGCCTGGATTATTTGGAGATCGTGGACCCTGACACGCTCGACCACGCTGACGAGATCTCCAAAACTACTCTCGTCGCCATCGCGGGCTACCTTGGGAGCACCCGGCTGATCGACAACATTCACCTCTCCACAGAGTAGAACCTTGTCGTAGAGGCGTAAGTGTGTGTAGTACTGACCTTCGCAGCCATCTTTTCCGCAATGCCGCCCCGCCGAGTTCGGCCATACAATTTTTGTATGGCTAACGGACTCGTTGTGGCTGCTTTCCTGCTTCTCACCTCCTTTGTTTCTGCTCAAAGCACCGGTTCCACTACACGGCCTCGCGTTTTGGAATTGGGGCTGAAGGTCGGCATTTTGTCGAGTGGACCGCTCGATGCGATCACAGATGTCGCCGGTGTTGAGGTCGGCCACACCACCATCATTCGCGGCGACAACATCCGAACCGGCGTGACCGCTGTTCTGCCACACTCCGGCAATCTGTATCGTGAAAAGGTGCCCGGCGGCGTTTTCGTTGGCAATGGCTTTGGAAAGCTGACAGGATCTACGCAGGTCGAGGAAATGGGCAACATCGAAGCACCGATCTTGCTGACAAGCACAACAAGCGTCCCGCAAGTGGCCGACGCGCTGACACGCTACATACTGGATTTGCCAGGAAACGAGGATGTCCTGTCCGTCAATCCAGTAGTCGGCGAGACTAATGACGGCTACCTAAACGACATTCGCGGCCGTCACATCACACGGGATGACGTGTTTGCCGCCATCAAGAATGCGAAAAGCGGCCCAGTCGAGGAGGGCGATGTCGGCGCCGGCACCGGAACTGTGGCGTTCGGTTGGAAGGGAGGCGTCGGGACCTCGTCGCGAAAGCTGCCTCAGAATCTTGGTGGATACACAGTCGGTGTTCTATTGCAGACGAATTTTGGAGGCGTGCTCACGATTGCAGGCGCTCCCGTTGGCGAGGAACTAGGCCAGTACTATCTGCGTAAGGAACTGGAGCAGCGAGGCAGTGGAAAAGACAAGGCAGATGGGTCGTGCATGATGGTCATTGCAACCGATGCACCCATCGATGCACGAAATCTGAAGCGGCTGGCAGCTAGGGCATGGCTGGGCATGGCTCGCGCTGGCAGTTCGGCCTCCAACGGCAGCGGAGACTACGCAATTGCATTCTCGACCGCACCGCAGTTACGGATTCGCACTTCAGACAAATCGCTGACGGGACGTGTCGAACTGCTGACCAATGATGCGATGTCGCCGCTGTTTCTGGCTGCGATTGAAGCTACTGAAGAAGCCATATACAACTCCATGTTTCGAGCAACGACGATGAATGGGAATGGACACACGGTGGAAGCACTACCAATCGATAAAACAATGGAAATATTGAGGGAGCACCGATCCATCAAGTAAAGCAACATCGCATTGCTTTGGCCGTGACTTGCGGAGACTGGCGACACTCCTGCCACGTTATTGTTGGATTGCTGGAAGGATGGCGGGCAAACCCAAAATAGTCTGGGTCTGTGGATTGATTCGATGCCGGTTACCCAGCGGTGCGGTCAGCGCCTAAATGATTGTTGCTTCTACTTCGCCTTGATCACGCCTATCCCCAACTCCTTCAACTGCGCTTCATTCACCGGAGTGGGCGCGTCGACCATCAGATCCACGGCGCGCGCGGTCTTGGGGAACGGAATTACTTCACGCAGGCTCTCGGCTCCTGTCAGGATCATCACAATTCGGTCCAGCCCCAGCGCAATTCCTCCATGCGGAGGCGTGCCGTACTCTAAGGCTTCAAGGAAGAACCCGAACCTGGCGCGCGCCTCTTCGTCGCTCATGCCGAGGGCCTGAAAAATCTTGCGCTGGATGTCCTGGCGGTGAATACGAATCGAGCCTGATCCCAGTTCTGTCCCGTTCAGCACTACGTCATAGGCAAGCGCGCGGATTTCTCCCAGCGGCGACTTAGGATCATTTACTGAGTCGATGTTTGCCTCCAGCTTCGACATGTCCTCTTCATGCAGAGAGGTGAAGGGATGGTGCGCCGGATTCCAGCGCTTCTCGGTCTTGTCCCACTCGAACATAGGGAAGTCGGTCACCCACAGGAAATGGAAATCTCTCTTCTGAAATGCTCCGTGCTTTGGTGCATATTTCTGTGCGAGATCGAAACGAAGATAGCCGCATTTTTCACAAAAGTGCTGCACCGACTGGTCCATGACCGCAGACGAGTCCGGCTTCTCCAATGCTCCGGCCAGCAGCCAGAGATCGCCTGCCTCGACATTGCCAAACCTCAGAATTTTTTCCGTTAGCTCAGGTGAATCTTTGGCGAGCCGCTTGGGATCGCTAATCAACTGAACGAAAGACGGCCCCTGCACGTGCTGATACGCGCCGTATGTGCCTATGGTCCGGCGCTCGGTACCTGAAACTTCACCTGCGTTCGGAATACGGATGAGATGGATGGGCAATTCCTTCCTCATCCTGAATTTCGTGGCGAACTCAGCGACTTCTTCCGGCGTCATGGCGGTACGGACATCCACCATGCCCGGCAACCGCAGATCGGGCTTGTCGCTGCCATAAACTCGAATCGCCTGGTCATAGCTCATGCGGGGAAACGGGGTCTTGATTTCATGTCCAGCCGCATTGAAGGCGGCGGTCAAAAATCCCTCGACCACTTCCCACACCCGCTCGGGTTGCGGATACGACATCTCCAAATCGATCTGGGTGAATTCGGGCTGGCGATCGGCACGCAAGTCTTCATCGCGGAAGCAGCGCACGATCTGAAAGTACCTGTCGAACCCTGAAATCATCAGAATCTGTTTGAACAGTTGCGGCGATTGCGGCAGCGCATAAAAACACCCAGGCTGCACTCGGCTGGGGACAAGATAGTCGCGGGCGCCTTCAGGTGTGGAGCGCGTCATGAAGGGCGTTTCAATCTCGAAAAATCCTTGCTCGGAAAGATAATCCCGAATCGCTTTGGAAACTTTGTGCCGGGTTTCGATGTTGAACTGCATCGCGTCGCGGCGCAGGTCGATGTAACGATACTTCAGGCGCACCTCTTCGTTCGGAAGTACAGTGTCGCCGGGCAAAAACGGCGGCTGCTTCGCAACGTTCAGTAGCCGCAATTCATCCCCAACAAGCTCGACCTCGCCGGTAGCGATGTTTTTGTTTATGGTCTCGGCATCGCGACGCTTAACCGTGCCGACGACCGCGATGACGTATTCATTGCGTAATTCCTGGGCTTTGTCGTGCACAGCCGGATTTCGTTCGCGATTGAAGACCACCTGAGTCATGCCAGTGCGGTCGCGAAGATCGATAAAAATGATGCTGCCAAGATCGCGCCGCCGGTTGACCCATCCCATCAGCACAGCCTTTTGCCCGGCATCGGGGGGGCGCAAGGCACCGCACATATGAGTACGCCGAAGATCGCCTAGGAAGTCGAGCAAAGTGCGCCTTTCAGTGAAGGATGAAGAGGAAAAGTGAATCCCAGATTATAAATGCTGGTCGCAGGAACTGCAGGAGGAGACTGGAACAAAGCAGCTGCCATTGCAAGATGGCGCCCGCTGATTAGGAAAACAGCTGATCATCTCCCTAAAGGCGGGGGAAGGTCCTAAGCGACGATTGGCATGATGTTTGCGAAGCAGCAAAATGCATAGATTCTTCCCCCTTCGCTGGGCTCAGGGTCAGAATGACAGGGTTCCAGGCTTGCTCGTTACTTCTTGGTCGCCTTGCCATCCATTACTGTTGCGAACTCACCTCCCGGAGGCGACATCTCGAACTTGAAGCTGTATGAGGTCGGCGTCAGCTGCTTGATGGTGAAGCGGCCATTCATCGTCTGGCCGTTCATCTTTTCCTCCGCCGTATAAGTCCACGTATCCCCATCCAGCGTTCCTTTGGCGTGCTCGGCTTCGCCCATGCTGTTGAAGCCGTCGTAGGTGTAGACCTTGTCGTTTGCGTTATAGCCGAGGAACGATATTCCGGTTCCGTTGCCCATGCCTGCGCTTTTGAAGTCGATGTGCGAGACCAGGAAGAATCCTCCATCCATCCATTCGGTGCGCTCAGTCTCAGTCATTTTGCCACCCGGCCCCATGGGGCCTGGCTTCATGTCGCCTTCGAGCGTCCAGGTGCCCAGGAAGTAGTCGAGCTTTTTAAGTTCAGGCGCAGGCTTCGGCGTGGGCATTTGCGCGTAGGTCGAGAGCGCGCCAAGCAGAAGCATCAAAAACGTACCAATTGCAAACCGCTTCATGCATTTCTCTCCTGAGTTCCTCAGTGTGCGGGAACCGGTGCGTGCGCCCCGGCGCGCAAATCCTAGGCTGAGCCTTAACTGCAAGTCAAGCCTTGCAGACTAGCCGCTAATCATAGCTTGTGAAATAAATTCTTGTGCCGTAGCTTCTGGAGTGCTCTGGATCAGGTACTTTCTTTCGCGGAGAGTTGGCGGCAACAGTGATGGATCGAGATTCCGAGAAATCACCGGAATAACGGGTTTGCCCATACCTATGGCAGCCCCGATTTCAAAGAACAGATTCGGCTTCCCCACAGTATCCGGCGTAACCAGCAGGATTATGATGCTGCTTTCCCGCAAGCGTTTCTCCATTGCCTCGCGCCATGAATTACCAACCTGGATTGCATGATGATCGGGCCAAACATTCCAGCCATGGTGTGTGAGTGATTGCGCGAATTCTCGAACCCAGTTCTCGTCAGAAAAAGAATGCGAAATGAACACTGTCGGCGTGGTCATACTGCACCTTCAAAAATATTCTACTCTGTTAACACTCTATTGCGCAGCTGTTGCAGGTATGTATCGAGCTGATTTAGGTCAATGAGATCGCGTTTTTTGATGAGCATTGGGATCTCTGGTCGTGCCTGCAACTCTTGAACAGTAATGCCGTGCAGGATGGCGACAATGGGGATACGACGTCCCCATGCAGCACCGATCTCAGCCCAAATATATGGCCGATCCAAAGCCCACGGCGTGAGCAGAACCAAGAGTTCATTTGCCTTGGCCAGGAATTCTAGTATGTCTTCCTCGAAATCCGCCCCCGCCTCTATATCGGCCTCGTCCAGAAAAGGCTTTGCACCGCAGTCGACCACTTCGCGAGCTATTTGTTTCGCAACCCAGGTGTCGCGGCTACGGTGACTAATGAATACAAGCCTTTCGGGCACGTTGTTTACTCCTAAAACCGACCCTTTGGAACAGTTGCGTCAATCGATCGGTCGCGCGGCGGTGGCCTGCTGAAAGCGCAACCGCCACTCATCCGCCTCCCTCACCCACACATCCGAGAGGTGTTGGTATCGCGGCGCCATGCCGGGTGGATCGCCTTCCGGCATATGAATAACGCAATCGTAAGTGACTAACACAACCCCCTCATGCACCGGCAACACGCGAAAATTGTAGGCGCTGAAATCGCGCAGCTCCCCGCTTTGTGCGCTCTCGAGTATTTCGCTTCTATCATGCAGCTTGCCTTCGCTGCCGACTAGAACGAAGTCCGCGGTTAGAGTGCGGCCAAGAAAGCCGACATCTTTGCCCTTTTCAGCTACCAGAACCTTCTGAGTTTCGGCGATCAAAGATTTTTCCAAAGGCCCGAGTTGCGGGCCAGACGTCTGCGCCCAAGCCGCCAACCCCAGACAAAAAAATCCCACAAACTTGCTCATAAAGCCTCCCGCGCCCGTGCTCACAGCTTTTGTACTCTTGACCGAATCTCGTCTGTCAATCCATCGCGAGGGACCGCAACTTGATCCCCCGTGCTCAGATTCTTCAACGCGAAGGCGCCGCTCTTCACCTCGTTTTCGCCGACGATCAGCGCGAACCGGGCGCCCAGCTTGCTCGCGGTCTCGAGCGACTTCTTGAGGCGGAAGGTTTCGTCTCCCAGTTCGACAACAACCTCCTGCCGCCGCAACTCCCGCGCCAGCTTGGCAGCCTCAGCGTTCATGCCAGCGCCAAGCGGCGCGATGTACACATCGGGCTTGCACTGAACCGATTCTGCGGTCTGCTGCAACGCCAGCACCAGCCGGTCTTCGCCGATAGCAAATCCAATGCCTGGCGCCTTCGGTCCGCCCAGCGATTCGGAAAGGCCGTCATAGCGGCCCCCGCCGAGAATCGCATTCTGGGCACCCAGAGCTCCGTGCGTGAACTCAAATGCCGTGCGGGTGTAGTAATCGAGTCCGCGCACCAAGCGATCATTGATCGTGAAGGGGACGCCGACAGCTTTTAAAATCTGCTGCACTTCATCGAAATGGTTGCGGCAGGGTTCATCCAGATAGTGGCTGATGCGCGGCAGCTTGTCGATGATGGGCTGGTCCTCGGGAACCTTGCAGTCAAAAACACGCAGCGGGTTCGTGACCGCCCGGCGCTGGCAGTCCACGCACATATTGCTGACGACGGGTTCCAGGGCTTTGCGCAAAGCTTCATTGTAAGCAGCGCGGTCGTTGGGACATCCAACCGAGTTGAGCTGCAGGCACCAGTCAGCTATGCCGAGGCGATCGAGAAGCGTCGCCAGCAGCTCCAGAAGCTCGGCGTCGCGTGCGGGGGATTCGCTGCCGGCGGTGGGCGGCCCGATCACTTCTGCGCCAATCTGATAAAACTGTCGATAGCGTCCCTTCTGGGGACGCTCCCTGCGAAACTGCGGGCCGATGTAGTAGAGCTTGTTCAGGCCACGATCCCAAAGTTTGTGCTCGATGTAGGCGCGCACAACGCCGGCGGTATTTTCGGGACGAAGGGTGAGAGATTGACCCTTGTCGCTGGCGGTGCGGCCGCGATCCTCCCACGTGTACATCTCTTTCGAAACTATATCTGTCTCTTCGCCGACGCTGCGCGCAAACAGCTGTGTCTCCTCGAAAATGGGCGTACGGATTTCCTGAAAGTTGTAAACCCGGAACACCTCCCGCACCATCGTCTCTACGTAGTTCCACAGCGCCGTCTCCGGCGGTAAGAGATCGCGCGTTCCTCGAACCGCTCTAATCATTGCAATAAATATTCGATGGCTCACAGCGGGGGCTGGTCTCAACGTGCAAAGCGTCTCTCCGCCGAAGCAAGCTTCGTCTGGCCTACCACAAGTTGTTTGCCAATTTTGATCGAAGCGGGTAAGTATACCTTCTCGCGGTTGGCAATCGCGCATTCTGAAATTGAGGTCTTGTCCTAGCAAGTTAGGAGAGCGTCGAAATTGAATCGTCTTGACTGTTTTCTATCGAACGTGTTATTCGGTTCTCGCGGTTGGGGAACCGGAAAATCAGTTCAGAAAAAGATTTCACACGGATCTGCAAGAATCCGGTGAAACATCGGCTGCAGGCTGCCGACCTTTCGGCCTCCAAGGAGTTCGACATGAACCGCGCTGCTCACCTGTCTTGTCTCTCACTTATTCTCGTTGTTTTCCTTCTGGTCTGCACTGCCTGGGCACAATACGGCGCCAGTCTGCAAGGGACGGTCACCGACCAATCGGGAGCCGTGGTCAGCGGTGCTAACGTAACCGCCACAAACGAGGCAACGGGCCTTAGTCGAGGGTAGTGACCAGCGACTCCGGTAGTTACCGAATCCCTTCCTTGAGCCCGGGCACCTACGCTGTGGAGGTGGAATCGTCCAGCTTCAAGAAGAGCACGACTACCGGCGTCGTGATTGAAGCGGAGAAAGTCCGCGGCTTGAACGTCACGCTTCAAGCGGGGTCAGCGGCAGAGACGGTCAGTGTTATCGGTGAAGCGGGGGGAGTGGAAACTGAGACCGCCTCGGTATCGGGCGCAATCAGTTCGCGACAGGTAGAGCAACTGCCGCAGTTCGGCAGGGATCCTTTCGAGCTGCTGCGGCTTGCGCCGGGCGTGTTTGGCGACGGCGCGCGTAACGGCACGGGGCAAGCTCAGCTTCTGCCCAACGGAGGCGGTCCTGGAGGATCCAACAACTCGATTTATCAGGTAGAGAATCAAACGCAGATCAGTTCCAACGGCCAACGCGTTTCCGGAAACAACTTCCTGATCGACGGCGTGGATGTGAACAGTCTCACCTGGGGCGGAGCGTCTGTGGTGACGCCGAACCAGGAATCTATCTCTGAGATGACCGTAGTCTCAACGAGCTATTCGGCGGAAGATGGCCGCAACTCGGGAGCGCAGATCAAAGTTATCTCGAAAACTGGAACTAACCAGTGGCACGGCAGCGCCTTTTTCAAGTACGCGGAACCGGGGTTGAATTCGCACAACAAGTTCGGTGGCTTCATCAATGGTTTCGAACCGGCGCCGCGGGTGCAGAACACCACCAAGGGCCGCAATTACGGCGGCAGCGTAGGCGGGCCGATCATCAAGAACAAAGTGTTCTTCTTTTTCTCCGTTGAAGGCGAGCGTAACAACAACAGTGATCTGGAGATAGGGTATGTAGAGACACCTGAGTTCCGCAACGCATTATTGGCCCAGCGTCCAGGTACTGTAAGCGCCCAAATTTTGAACTCGCCAGGCGCCGTGCCAGTGGTGAAACAATACTTCGGAGGATCGTGCGCCGATATCGTTTCCTTCGATCCAGTCACGAATCCTGGTGTCTGCAGTCCGATTGCGGCGAGCGGAGGGACGCAAGGCGGTCTCGATCTGGGTTCTCCCGTGCCGATTACTGATCCAAGCGATCCGTATGTTCCTTTGAGTAACTTCACTGGCAGCGGACTCGACGGCATTCCTGACGTGGTTCTGGCGCAAATGCTGAACCCGTCACACCATTACGGCATGCAGTACAACGGACGCGTGGACTACCAGCGGGGAAACCACTTGTTTGCTGCCAGTACTTACATCACGACGGTTGAGAATCTGACGGTTCCCAACCTGCAATTCCGTCCGATGTCAAACATCCTGAACAAGCCCTTGGACCCAGCCGGAACTCTGTTGTGGAACTGGACTATCTCTCCCACCGTTCTGAACCAGGCGCGCGTGAATTTCAGCCGATACAACTTTGACGAGGTAAGCACCAACCCGCGTGTGAGCTTTGGAATTCCCGAGTCGCAAATCGAAGGTATCTTCAACACTGGCCCTCGGCTGGATTTCGGGGTGCCGCGTGGAAACAATACGCCCGGTGTTCTGAGCCAGAATACGTATGCCTTCCGGGACACATTCAGCAAAATCCTCGGCAAACACGCATTAAAGTTCGGCGGAGAAATCCGCAAAGAACAGAACAATAACAACGAGATCGGACTGGCACGACCGGTGTATTCAAGCGTGCGGCTGTGGAATTTCTTCAATAGTGCCCCGATTTTCGAAGGCATAGACGTAAACCCGGAAACCGGGCAACCGGATTCGACCCAGCGCTACCTGCGCACCAGCGACTACGCACTGTTCGGCCAGAACGACTGGAAGGTGACACCCAATCTGACTCTGAACCTGGGCTTGCGCTGGGAGTACTTCACCCCGATCACCGAAAAGGATGGACATCTTACGAATCTGGTTCTTGGACCGTCGGGGAATCCTAACCCCATAATTAAGGTCACAAACGAGCTTTATCCGCCCGACCGGAACAACTTTGCGCCCCGCCTGGGATTTGCGTGGTCACCCGCAAAGTTCAACAACAGGATGGTGTGGCGTGGCGGTATTGGCGGTTTCTATAACCGCTTTGAAGGAGCGGCGTTCGGGCCGATGCGGGAGAACCCGCCGTTCCACGCGGCTTTTAACACATGTTGTGGCACATCGTCTCTCGACTTCAGCACACCCTTTGACGGAGGCTTGATTCAGTATGAACTGGGCACCAGCAATTCGCCGCTCAGTTTTCCGGGGAATCCCGCCCTGGCGATTGGAATCAATCCGGCGAACAACTTCCCGCTCGCGGGAACGGTGCAGGTCTATGCCACTCCTGCAGAGATGCCGAATCCCTACTCATTTCTGTACTCGCTTGAGAACCAATATGAAGTCGCGGCGGGAACAACCATGTCACTGGGCTACGTAGGCAGCTTCGGGCGGAAGCAGCTCCGAATCTACGATCTGAACCTGGTGCGAGATGATCTGCAGTTTCAGACTGTCGCCCAGCCGATCTTCTTCATTCAGCCGGATGTGAACTCAAACTACAACTCCTTGAACACGCGGCTAACGAAGAGTTTCTCGCGAGGTTTCCAATTTGAAGCGAAGTACCGTTGGGCAAAGAGCCTGGACCAGAGTTCGTTTGGGGCGCCGAATGCCGCGGCCAATGAGACGTTTCCGCGGGATCTTCGCACCGAATACGGCCCGTCGGACTACGACGTGAGTCACTAGTTTGTCCTGAATGGAATCTGGGAACTACCTCTCTTGCGCACCCGCACCGACCTGCTGGGAACGTTTCTGGGCGGATGGCAGATCAGCGGCGTGTTAACGGCACATTCAGGATTTCCATGGACTCCGATTACAAACCAGGCCTGCTTCAACACTCCCGGAAACCAGTTCCTCTGCCCCACCCGCCCAGTTCACTACCTGGGCGGCGGCGCGCATGAGGATTTCACTAACGATACCTTTCTCCGGCCGAACGGGAATTTCCCCGGCGGAGGCACCGCCTTTTTTGACATCACCAGCAACGCGGGGGCGCAGTTTCGGCCCGGTATCGGTCGCAATTCGTTCCGGGGACCGCGATATCAAAGCGTGGACATGGCGCTTGCGAAGAATTTCAGATTCCCGCTGTTCAGCGAGACAGCAAACTTCCAGTTTCGTGCCAACTTCTTCAACATCTTTAATAAGTTGAATCTGGCCCCGTTTGGCTTCAATACTCCAAGCACGACGGTTGAGAGCCAATACTTCGGGTCGGCGGAGCCGGATAATGGCGGGCTGTCTGGGCGGGTGATCGAGTTCCAAGCAAGGCTGAGCTTTTAATGCGTTGCTGCGATCTGGAGAACCAGCAACTGACCCCTCACTTACCCGCGCGCACGGTCGTGCCACGCTGGGTCAGCCACGAGCGCTCGATCTCCTCTAACGTGCGCCCTTTGGTCTCTGGAACCACGCGCCATACGAAGAGAAATGCAGCGATCGCGATAATTGCGTACAGCAGGAAGG
>QIAA01000231.1:4156-6865 GCA_003224905.1 Acidobacteriota bacterium | reverse complement strand
TCCCGGACATGCGCCCACCCAGGAAGAGAGATTCTTGGCAGAGGCGAAAGCCGCTGCCTTCGCACCCACCTCGGCAATGATCTTTTGTGCCGAATCCACCCCCAGCCCGGGAACCTGGGCTAGCCGTTGGACCGGATCTTGATGTTCGCGGAGAAGACTTGCGATCTCCTGATCGAGTTGGCCGACCTGCTGCTCGATCAATTGCAAGTCTACAAGTGCCATTTTCACGAGTCGCCGGTATACCGGATTGAGCTCGGTGCAGGCACCCAGCGCGTCGCGCAACTCTGCAGGCGTGGCACGTAAGCGTTGATCGGCCAAGGCGGCTAGAGCCACAGGATCGGTTTCACCGGCGGCCAGCGCCTTCAGCATACGACGTGCGCTGGCGCCCAATATATCCGAAACCAAACCGGACAATTTGTATATGGGCTTCTTCCAGCAGTGCCTCCAGTTGATCCTGCAGCCGTACTTTCTTACGTCTCAGCTCGTACTTGGTGCGCGTCACAGTTCGCCAGAGGCGCTGTTCGGCATCGGGTATTCGTCTTCGACTTCGACGTCTGCCACCACCACGGCCAGCTTCTTTTTACGTACATCGATTCCCGCTATCCTATACGGCATAGGCTTCCTCCTGGCGGGAGCGGAGAGCGTGCTGGAGATTACATTAAGCAGGGTCTCGCGCTATCGCCGCTCCCACAGGGGAGAGACAACGCACCATTTATTCGCTCAATCACGCACGCTCCGGATCTGACAGGCGTTCGGTCTCAGCTTCTCCACTGATTACTCAATCTCGCCACTCCCAACCATTCCGGATTATTGTCAATCGCTGAGTGATTTTCATGAGATTTCGTGGGCACGTAGGGCGCTGCACTGACAGGAGTGGCAAAGCGGCGTGCCTGCAAGACTTCGCAAGGTAAGCCGTTGAACTTTCCGGGACCGTTGCTGGTCGCCGCTACCGAAAGCAAATCTGTGGGTCTACACCGTCGTGTCCTGTCCTGGCCATCCGCAGCCGTTCCATCCCAAGAGAGGCTACTCCATGCGTAGCTTGGCTCCAATTGCTGACCATGGATAAAGGGTTATTATGGTTGAAATCGGGTTGTGGGTGGAAGCGTGACAATCGTGGCACAGGGTGATCAGATTGTGCTCATTATCTTCACCAGTGCGGCTGCGGAACCGCTTGTGATGGATCTCCAGATTCGTCATCGAGCCGCATAACTGACATCGCCAGCCATCTCGCCGCAGTATCTGCTTCCGTAGCTTCCGGTAATCTTCATCTTTGAGTCTGATCGGCGTTCCTTTCCTGATGGTTTGATTCACTCTACGTGCTCGTTCACAAATCGCGCAAAGGCTAGCCTTTGTTCTCCCGGCAAGAACTTAAAAAAATTGGAAAGTGTTCGCAGGAGCACGTCAGGATCACCGTTGTCCAGATTGGCTCCCGCTAAGAAGTCCGCACAGATCATCTCCAAGCAGTAGCCGCGAGAGCGATCGCTTCCCAGCATCAGAGCCGCCGTCTCCAGTGCCTGCTCGATCACCGGGATCTGGCTCTTGTAGACCTTGAAATAAATAAGTTCCCAAGGTTCGGTTTCTTTCCCGGTCACCTCGCGCTGGAACTGTTCCTTTGGCATCTCGCGAGCCTTGTGCAGCCAGGTTGCACAGTCGAACTCCTGCCCATCTCTCCTCCTCGCCAGCTTTGCGAGTTCCAGCCCTTTCGTCCAGCCCACCTGGTTCAGCTCCCGTCTAACCTGCGCCG
Organism: Acidobacteriota bacterium; assembly: GCA_003224905.1. Classification (GTDB taxonomy): domain Bacteria; phylum Acidobacteriota; class Terriglobia; order Terriglobales; family Acidobacteriaceae; genus QIAA01. The sequence goes on along the minus strand of QIAA01000231.1, from coordinate 5,121 downwards.
GCAGATGCTCGTGGATCGACATCAGGTAATATGCCTTTCTTCGCGATTCCGCGAACCTCCTTTCTAGGAACTCGTCAAACGACTTCAAGTTCTCCAGCCGCCAGTACTGGCCCGCCCGCACCTCACAAAGATATCTTCCCAGCTCCACAAACTTGGTGTCCTTCTCCACTTCCTTGCGTTGCTCCCACGCCAAGATCTCATCAATTTTCGTGAGCACGAACTGAGCTCGCCGGCGATTGAGCTTGGGCAGCATGGGCGGATTCTTAGTGATGAAGCTCGTCAAGCCAATCAAGGCTTTCTGCTCCTGGACGCCGGATGAGGGCGGCCTCAATTAACTCCTGGCGTCCGAGACAGAGCCCGATGTAGGGACAGCTGCTGCACGGGTTCTGCGGAAAACGGATGCCACTGTGTGGCAGAAACTGGGCAGCCTCGATCTGCCGAATGGTCTCGTCGACAAGCTGAGCGAATTCGTGTCGCTGCTCATCCGTGATGGTGGTGTGCAGATATTGAATCTCGACCAAGCGCTTGCGCACGAACACCACCTGGGCGACTTCGGAGACTCCGGTGATCCACGAGTAGCAAACCAGCTGCGGATCGAGAGCTAACAGTCCGTCTGGTTCTTCTGGGTAGCGGCTGGAAGTGGTCTTCCATTCGAGCAGGCAGCTCTGATCGTCCAGCCGTCCGATGGCATCGATGTAGGCGACGAACTCGTTCAGTCCGGAGAGTGGCCGCACAAACTTGATCTGCAAATTGCGGCGGGGCTGGCGAATGCGGACGCGATCCTCCTGGCAAAAGCGTTCGAGCAGCTGGATGCCTTGCTTGAGCATGCGGTCCCAAGTGTCGCCATGCGAGTACCGCAGAGGCTGATTGCGACACAGCGTCCATTCCTGAAACAAGGCAGCGGCCGGATCTTGCCGCAAGAAATACGCCGCCAAAGCACGTTCGAAGGCGCGCCCGAAGAGCAT
>QIAA01000231.1:0-4147 GCA_003224905.1 Acidobacteriota bacterium | reverse complement strand
TCTCTTGCCAGCCATCGAGATAACGATGGCGGTAGCGCCGTGGGCAGGTCAGGTATTGGCTGATCGGGGTATAGCTATAGATCATCAAGCCACCTCAGAGCCGGGAGGATTATTAGCTGTAGCGGCTGTGGGGGAGAGTTCCTGCCAACGGCTCAGCGGGGCGAATCCGTCCAGGTTGAGGACGGAGATGCCATGCACGATGGCATGGCTCACTTTCAGCACGCCTTGCAGGCCGACCAGCGCCCGATCATCGATTTCGTTTTTTCCAAGCAGCTCGGTGTCGTAGCCGAAGTCCCGCAAGAACCAGCTCAGCTTCCACATGGCTCTGGCGGTGCAGTAGAGGCGGCCGGTGATCAAGCACCCGGCGAGATGCTTGGGCTCAAGCACAGCGAAACTGATTAGGTAATACGGTTTCTGCGCATGCCAGCGATACCGCGCGCGATCCACAAGAACGAGGAACAAGCCATCGGGAACGGAGTCGATGGCGGATCGATCTGCGGGACGGAGACTCTCGAAGTAGCGCCTCACGCGGCATCTTCTTTCGTTGGAAGATAACTGTTGAGTTGGCAAAGCAGCGCATTCCGATCTTTCCCCGCCCAATCGGCCAGATGCGCGACAAAGTTTTCGACTTGCTCGCGGGTGGCTTCGCGCAGGATTTTGACTCCGCAAAAATCAGTAGCATAGGACTTCACTAGATTGGGATCGAGCTGATGCTGGCGGATGATTTGGCAGAGGCGGTCGCGGACTTTGGGGCCGCCGTAATTTCCATTCGCAGGTTGCGGTGGCATCTTTCTCACTTGTCGCTGAGATTGCGCTGGCTCGGAAACAGAACCGATTTCCTCGACCGAGCAGATGCCGATCCCGTATGCCTTGCGCAAGGCCCGATTCACAGCTCTCGTCTCGGCCACGCGCATCTCAGCGCCATGCATAGCTGGAGAAACATTGGCGGGATAGGCGTCACCGTAGCCCACAAAACCCCGACAATGCCTTGTCTTGTATACCGTCGCGCGGAATGCCCAACGCCCAACCGACGGATCGCCGAATTTCGGCACCGGCTGCACGTGAATGCCCGCGCATCGGCTACGACGGGCGACATTTAATAAACCGGAATGTGTGACGTACCAACTCTGGTCCAAAAGGATTAGGTCGCCAAATGCGATGGAGAGTTTGAATTCATCCGAGTACTTTCGTAGAAGCCCAAGCGTAAGGGATCCGAGTTCTTTGCCCCATTTGCGTCGGGCTAAGCGGATATTTTGTATGCACAATTTTGATTTCATAGCCGTAACGCTATTGTAACGCTATTGTAACGCTATAAGCGTTACACCGTCAAGCTCTTCTGTTTACCTTGACTACATTCTGCTCCGTTCAGTAGATTGAGCCATCAATTGGCAAATCAATGGCAAAGGACCAGACGCTAAATCTTCGAGTTTCTGCCGATTTCAAACGGAGGCTGATGGAAGAGGCGGCCAAGCAAAAGCGTTCGGTGACTAACTATCTTGAGGTCACATTAACAGGTCTATGGCAGCAAGAACGGCCGCCTCAATTTTCCCATTCACGCAACAAGAGACATTCTCAATCGAAATGATTCCAGCTCCGGTTTGTGGTCCGTAACATGGAGAAGCAACTTCGCTTTAGCGGAAAGTGGATCTGTCAATTAATTTCCGTGGAGAGGCCTGTAATCTGCTGCCTGCATTGATTTTTGTTCGGAGTCGCAATTTGGGCAAGAATTGAATGGTTGAGGACGGTGTCTGCGTTAATTCCTTCGGCGGACTTCGTAGCCGGTTCAGTTTTTGGGATTTACGTCAACGGAGCACATCACAAATTTGTGAAATCGGATTGAATCTTGGCCTCGATAGTACGGGAAAAGAAGGTTCTAAATTCTGGAACGTCGCGGAGATACAGAGTGACCTTTTGCTTCGCCGCGAGCGAATGTCTAGAGAAAAGCGTCAGTACAGTCAGGTACTGGCCGGCTACCCTGCTAAACAAGATATTTGGCGTTCAGTTTTTACCATGTACTTCCGGGGATTGACGTTGGTAGGCAGAATCTCCTACAAAGGTTGATAGCCTTCTGCTTGAGTGGATTTGAAGCGCTCGCAGGCGCAGGAGGCTGTCTGTGTCTAAAAAGGAATGTTTAGAAAAAGATAATAATCTCACTACCCCACCTCGGCAGGACGAGAACCCGTCAGTGGTAACCTCGAAGTCTTCCGAACGCAGGATTGCGGCTAATCGCCGAAATTCTGCATTATCAACGGGCCCGAGAACCGCTAAAGGGAAGAGGGCATCATCACGTAATGCCATTACGCACGCGATACTTGCTCGCGGGGTTGTGCTGCCTGATGGTCAAGAGAGCGAGGAAGAATTTGCGGAACTCCGGGGAAATCTACATCGAGTGTACCAGCCACAAGACAGCGTAGAAGAACTACTGGTCGAACGCATTGCAAGCTGTTGGTGGAGATTGGCGAGGGTCGCCCGAGCTGAAGTCGGTGAGGTAGTTGATCAGAGCGTAACGCAGGTCCAACAACAACTCACGGGTCCCCTGGATCCTGCCAATCGTGTATTGGCTTTGGAGCGCAGTGAAATATCTCAGGAGCTTTCAGAGGGCGACCTCAGGTCACGGCAGCTAGGCGAAGCCTCTTCTGATACCTTTTCACGGCTGCACTTTTTGAGCTGCAAAGTTAGAGAAATCAGGGAGGAATTGCAGCGCAGCGGATCTCTTTCGCCAGCTCATCGGGATCTGCTGTGGGATTATTTGGGAACTCTCGTCGACATGGGGCCTTCGCCCGGATGCGCACTTGATCCGGTGCAAGCTGCGGACCTGGCAGCTCGCCTGGCCGAAACAGAGAAAACCCTCCAGAGTTTTGTAGAAAGTGTGAAGAGAGCGTCCGATCACCACTTCAACAGCACGTTAGCGAGGCTGAGCATTCCAGAGTCCACCGCCGCAGACAGGTTCATGCGATATGAGAGCCACTTGGAACGTCAACTCTACCGAGCGATGTATATGTTGGAGCAACGACGTCAATGGCGGTCGCAGTCTGGAGCGACGGGTCAGAGCAGGCGATGCAGGAAAACACCCTCATTGGGCTTGGACTTTTCGAGAAAGCCATGATTGTCTTGGAACGAGCATTTTTACCAAACGAAGCCAATAAGTGCTTTGTTTTCAGTGCATCGGTTCGCGTGTGGCGAAATCACCATAACCACAGGAGAGCGGACAGGAGAGCGGACGGACATAAGAAGAAGGAGGTCGAATTTAACACGGACCCGGAGTAGACACGGCAGCGATAGGTGCGCGTCGCGTGGCATGACTGTCACGTTTACTCTATCAAGGCACCGAGAATTCATTGACTATTGCCAGCGGTGCAGCACATGCAACGGTCGATAGGGTTCGACAACATTATCTGGCACTGATCTAAATTAGTAGATTTAGATCAGTGCCCATTATCTTCAAAACCGGCTCTGCAACCGTGTATCATAGAGGTTTTTGGAGCGTCGTCGTGTGAGGCGGAAGGAGCATTTTGCGTATGAAGCAATTTTCGTTGATTTGCTTAGGACTCGGAATGTCGGTTCTTTTGGGTTTCGCTCAGAGCACAAAACCTGCTACGGTACTCCGCCACCGCACGAAAGCAAGACCGGTGCCTTCGATCACGGGAGCAGCTCCCCGCCACGCGATTACAGCGCCAGATCCTAAGCTGCGCGTAAAAACCGGCAGTGTCGATGCCCAGCTTAACAGCTTGGAGCGCGACACCGCTAAATCTGCAGGAGCGAAGAGCAAGAACCAAAGCAATAAAACTGCTCATGCCGAGGCGCCGAAATCGAACGACACCACTGCAGGCCGAAAGGCGATGAATTTTCCTTACCAGGCGCCGACCGGTGTTTCGAAGGCAAACCAAGGCAGCCAGCCATCATCCCGCAACACGTCCGGTCTACGGCGGCGGGTTAGCCCCGGCGCTCGTTAGGCTGCCTAGTTTCGCTGGCCGCCAATTTCTGGCTTCGTTCCTCGATCTGTGCAGATTGCGACGTAGATTCGACGGCTTTCAACGGCTCCTTGATGGAATATTTCAGCAAGCACCACAAGGCCCGTACGCCATCTTTCCATCCAATCTTCTTTCCTTCTTCATAGGTGCGGCCCCAGTAACTGATTCCGACTTCG
>QIAA01000233.1 GCA_003224905.1 Acidobacteriota bacterium | reverse complement strand
TAGCAGGACTAGCGCCAGGTCGAAATGAATATCAAAACTTTTGACGTCCAGGTTTTCCGCACGCCTTAAGACCCGCACTGCGTCGGCGTTGCTGCCACTCTTGAAATAGGCCAGCCCCAGCCAATGCTGGAGCTGCGAGTCATTGGGCCAGTGCTGAACGGCAGTGGTCCCGAACTGCACGGCCTCGTTCAAATCTCCTGCTTGCAGGTAACTGAGCAGTAGTCCACGATTGACCTCCACATTCTCGGGCGCGATTTGCCAAGCCTGCTGAAAGTCAGAGACGGCGCGGGCGAAATTGCCGGAGTCCAGTGCGGCCTGGCCACTGCGAATCAAAGTCTGAACTCCTGGCTCGGATTGACCGGCAGCAAGGCCGAGAAGAGACACGATGAGAAATAATAGGACTTGCGGGACAACCACGACTCTGAGGTACCGGGCATTCGAAGATGGGAATTGAAATCGTCGAAAGCGAGGCCGCATAACCATTCGCATCCTAAACGTTTGCGGAAGTAAGGTGCAATGCGGAGATTCGTCCAATCGTCGCATGGAGGGTTCTCTGCTTTTAAAGTAGAGGAGACGCGTGTTAGTTGACCGCTCTCCCGAGGAACAACTCATGGATATCAATGACTTTCGCCGCCTTTTTGTTTATGACGCCTGGGCAAACCACGAAGCGCTGGTCGCGCTACGCGCAGCCGAGGCAAAGCCCCCACGCTCGTTGCAGTTTATGGCTCACATCGTAGCTGCGGAACGGCTGTGGCTGGAACGCCTGGAGCAGCGAGCGCAAACGCTGCCGGTCTGGCCTGACTTCACGGTCGAGCAATGCGACTCGCAAGCTGCCGAACAGTCGCTACATTGGAAGAATTTCCTGGAAGCAATCTCTGATGCCAAGCTCTCGAGCGAAATCACCTATACAAACAGCAAGGGAGAGAACTGGACCAGCCGTGTGGATGACGTCCTACTGCATGTGATCATGCACTCGGCATATCATCGCGGGCAGGTTGCCAGTGACATGCGCGCAGCGGGCTTCACACCTGCTCATACGGACTTCATTCATGCCGTGAGGCATGGGTTTGTGGAATAGATTCCCAGTTCCCAGTTCTCAGTTCTCAGTTTGAGCGACAATCAGTTTGTTCTTGGACCGCTTGGCTCGGGGAATGCGGCCGGCCTACTCCCACTCAATCGTACCCGGCGGTTTCGAAGTTACGTCGTAAACCACGCGGTTCACACCTCTCACTTCGTTCACGATTCGATTGGAAATTGTCTTGAGCACCTCATGCGGCAGCGGCACCCAGTCGGCGGTCATGCCGTCTTCGGAGTGAACGGCGCGGATCGCGCAGGTGTACGCGTAAGTTCGCTGGTCGCCCATTACGCCGACCGACATCACAGGCAGCAGCACGGCAAATGACTGCCAGATTTTGGAATACAAGCCGGCCTTCTTAATTTCGCCCACTACGATGTCGTCGCACTCGCGAAGGATGGCGATCCGTTCCGGGGTCACTTCTCCCAGGATTCGCACCGCGAGGCCCGGACCGGGAAATGGCTGGCGCTGCAATATTTCTTCGGGCATGCCCAGGTCGCGGCCGATTTTTCTTACCTCATCTTTGAATAAATCTTTGAGCGGCTCGATCAACTTGAGCTTCATGGTTTCCGGCAAGCCGCCCACGTTGTGGTGAGTCTTGATGGTCTGCGAAGGGCCTCGAACCGAGCGTGACTCGATGACATCGGGATAGAGCGTGCCTTGCACCAGCCATTCGACCTTGCCCGCTCGCTGTTCGATTTTGTGCGCCTCTTCGTCGAAGACGGCAATGAATTCATTGCCGATGATCTTGCGTTTTCTTTCGGGATCGGTAATGCCGGCGAGCCGTGCGAGAAAGCGGCCGGTGGCATCTACTGCGACTACGTGCAAGCCAAGCTTGTCACGCAGATTCTGCTGCACTTTTTCGAACTCGTTTTTTCGAAGCACGCCATTGTTTACGAAGACGCAGGTCAGGCGTGATGGCCCGTGACCATCGCGCAGAGCGCGATCAACCAAAGTGGCTGCGACTGCTGAGTCGACCCCACCGGAAAGCGCGCATAGCGCGCGGCCAGTGCCTACGGTGTGGCGGACGCTCGCGACCGTCTCGTCGATGAAATGCTGAGGGGTCCAATCCGGCTGAGCCTTGCAAATGTTGAGGACAAAATTGCGGAGAATCTGTGTTCCGAATTTGGTGTGGTGCACTTCAGGATGGAACTGCACTGCATACATCTTCTTCGCCTGATTCTCGATTCCTGCAACGGCGCTGGGAGACCGAGCGATCTGTTCAAAGCCAGGCGGGAGCTCTACGGCCTCGTCGCCATGAGACATCCAGACTTCCAGGGCGACGGGCAAGCCACAGAAGAGTGTCGATTGAGAGGTGACGTCTACTTTCTGATGTCCGTACTCGCGTGTGTGCGCGGCGCGGACTTTGCCGCCGAGCACATGCACCATCAATTGCAAGCCATAACAGATACCAAGCACGGGAAGAACGAGATCGAACACGTGGCGGTCTGCGCTGGGCGCGTCTGCGTCGTAGACCGAAGATGGACCGCCGGACAATACGATGCCGAGCGGCTTATAGCTGCGAATTTCCTCGAGCGAGGCGGTGCACGGAAGAACAACCGAGAAGACATTTTGTTCGCGGATGCGGCGCGCTATAAGTTGCGAATACTGCGCGCCAAAGTCGAGGACAACGATGGACTGGGTTTCCACGGACGAGTGTCTCAAATAGGAAAACAAGTGTAAAGGAACAAGGAAGGAGCTAACCACGAAGGACACGACGGCTCACGAAGGAGACAGGGGCAAGTCGCTCAAGATGAGCTCGTCTGGATCGACGCCGGCGCGCCCATCGAGACCTGAACCCGGGCCGAGTTGAGGAGATGACTTGATCGGAGAAACCGGCGTTGATGGCGCACCAGTAAGCAGCGACATGTAGGCGGCGAGACGTGCCACATGCAGAAAATCCACTACGGCTAGATAAATCAACAGCACAATAACCGTGGCTGCAAGCGCCAGTCCCGGAAATCGATAGGCAAGCACCAAAGCCACAGTGGCAGCGAAGCTTGCGAGGGCAAACGCGAGGACATGGCCAATGTTGAACCAGGCTGCAATCGCGAAGAAGGACCAGCGGCGTTGCGTATAGAGATCGATAACAGCGGCAAGGCCTTTCAAGGCATCGTTCGTGCGTGCCGCAACAAAAATCGGGGCAGTAGAAAGCCACCAATTCAAACGGGACCAAGTCACTGCGACCAGCATCAGCAGAA
>QIAA01000067.1 GCA_003224905.1 Acidobacteriota bacterium | reverse complement strand
AGAAAAAGTGAAGCGCGCTCGCCGCACCCTCAATAAACGTCAATCTGCATGACGCACTACACTAGTACGGCACAATTCCTACTACATGTAGGCTTCGCAATCCCAGGAGGCACCATGATAGGCCCAAATGGATCGGAAGACTGGCACGTTCTATGTGAGCTCGCCTCGAAAGAAATGGACTCCGATAAACTGTTGGAGCTTGCGGCGAAAATCAACTCTGCGCTCGATGAACACAATCAGAAATCGAGGTATGGAAAGGTCGAAACCATAATCCCGCCCCGCCAAAGCACTGTCGCCGAACACCTCACCTGATCCGAGTCTTCTTGTTCAGTTGCAGATCACTGAGACTGCTTCAAATCACAGCGTCACCGTAAGCGGAACCCTTTCAGGAGCCATCACCGCTACGCTCTCAATTGCCGGATCATACGTCGGCAATGCCATCTCAGGTCAATTGACGGTAAACATTCCGAATCAGCCACCGCTTATCAAACCCATCAATATCTACTACTCGCCATCACAGAAGGCGATATACGTCTTTGAAGCTGATGGGACGTTCGACGGGAAGTTCGATCAAGTCTAAGGTAAATTGCTCTCCAGTAAGAAAAACAAGGGCAACTCTTATGCCGCCTGCAAGTTCCTCACGCTGGCGTCCGATCCGTGCTGCTTCACCATCTTGTTGTAGCTACCCATGATGAGCAATGGTGTTGAAGTGCCCCCGTTTGCTGTACCAATCCCAATGTGAGTTCTCAGTTCGTGTTTCAGCGGGGATGAGGTCTGGAGTCGGTAATACGTTGCCACAGGACACGTGCGGCGGAGCCAGAGCCACTCATCAGCACAATCCACCAAATACTTCCATAGGTGATCTTAGAAGCGTCAGGCAGCCGAGCAGAGTGGAGAAGCCGAATCTCGGCGGTTAAAGACTTTGATGACTTGAAGGTCTACTTCGATTAGACGCCTTAGCTCCAGAATCTTGTCTGCGCCTCGCGTGCGGTTGGAAAGTGAAACGAGGGCAGGACATGCAACGTGCCCTCCTTTGTTCTGTGCGCTAAGAAGAATTCCATACAACACCCCAACTTGGATGGGAACTAGATTAGGTATGTTCACCCGTGCGGTAAATGGCACGAGCGTGTTAACAGAGGGGAACTGATGGGCTACGATTCGAGTGGGATGACATCCGGAGAGGTGAAAGATCTTGGCGTCGTTCGACACCACGACCATCATTTCGGGCGGGATACGGCTTCCGGTTTGGGCGTGGTCTGATCTCGGTTCCGGACGGCTGAAAACAGAAGATCTGCCGAGCTCGAAGCCGCCTGCGACTAGAACCGCGGCCGCCGCGGCAACCGCCCGACAGCGCCCGCACTCCCGGAAGTGCGCCTCCATGGCAGTGCGTAAATTCGCTTCTAGGTTGCGTCCACACTCTATTTGAAAAGCTTTCAGGGATGAGGACTGGTTGCCCTCCTGCTACAACTGTGAATCCACTGAGGTATCCTTTGTACTCGGGGTTCTCAACCGTTTGACGCTGAAGAGAGGGCTAAGTGACGACAGTGATAAGAAGGTCCGCGAGTCTCGTGGATACTATTGTTTCTCCACATGCATATGCCGGTCAAGGACTAGATTTAGCATCAGTACGACGTATACCTTAGCTGCCGGAGAAGGGCGCCGTTATGAAGTCACGCGAGAGCGACAAGATATTTGGGGCGCTGGAATCGTTTCGAATCGAAATTCCCTCGTGGGGATTTGCGAATACCGGAACACGGTTCGGAAAGTTTTTACAGCCAGCGGCCGCTACGAGCATTGAAGAGAAATTCAGCGATGCCGGACAGGTGCATCTGCTCACCGGCATTTGCCCTACCTTGGCCCTGCACGTCCTCTGGGATTTTCCTCAAGGAGTAACAAGCACGCCGGCAGTGGAGAAGTTGGCAAGTCAATACGGCGTTCAGCCTGGCTCCATCAATCCCAATGTGTTCGAAGAGCAGTGTTACAAGTATGGATCGTTCGGCAATCCCGACAAGAGCGTTCGTGAGCGGGCGCTGCGGCACACGAAAGACAGCATCGAGATTGCCTGCGAGCTGCGCAGCCGCGACATCAGCATGTGGTTCGCGGATGGATCAAATTATCCTGGAACGGCGAATATCCGACAGCGCAAGCAATGGTTTGTGGAGTGTCTGAAGGCCTCTCACGCTGAACTCGCGGCGGGTCAACGCCTGCTGATGGAGTACAAGCCATTCGAGCCCGCGTTTTATCACACTGATATTGCCGATTGGGGGATGGCGCTGTTGCTGGCGCGGGCAGCCGGGCCACAAGCGAAGGTCCTGGTTGATACCGGGCACCATTATTCTTCGCAGAACATAGAACAGATCGTTGCGTGGCTTTTGTCAGAAGAGATGCTGGGCGGCTTTCATTTCAATGACCGCCGCTATGCGGATGATGACCTCACCATGGGTTCCATTGATCCTTATCAGGTATTTCGAATTTTTAACGAGATTCTGTACTTCGAGTGGGAAATGGGAAAGCGCGCCGACATTGCGTACATGATCGACCAGAGCCACAACCTTAAGGGCAAGATCGAAGCGATGATTCAGACAGTGAAAATGGCGCAGGAGCTGTACTCCAAGGCTGCACTGCTGGATCATGCTCAGCTAGCGGAAGTGCAGAAGAATGCCGAACTGGTGCGCGCAGAGTCGCTGTTGCAGGATGCGTTTGCGACGGATGTTCGACCGGTAATTCAGGAATGGCGTGCTTCGAAGGGCCTGCCACTGGACCCGATGGAAGCCCTCCGGCAAAGCGGGTACCTCCAGCGCATCACCAAGGATCGGGCGGAGCGCAACGCGCGGAGTATCACGTCGTATGCCTAGGGCTGCGGGCGTGAGGACATTTCTGGCATTCGATTTTGGCGCCGAGAGCGGGCGCGCGGTTCTGGCGCATCTCCACTCCGGAGTAATCACAACCGAGGAAGTCCACCGCTTCCCCAATGAACCGGTTGAGTATGGCGGCTCTCTCCATTGGGATGTTGCACGGCTCTGGCTGGAGGTTCGCAAAGCTCTTGGCAAGCTCGAAAGCGCGAAGCTGGAAGGAATCGGGGTAGATAGCTGGGGGGTGGATTATGCCTTGCTCGGGGAATGCGGCGAACTGCTGCAAAATCCTTATCATTATCGGGACACTCGAACCCGCGGAGTGATGGAGAGAGTTTTCGAAAGAGTTCCAAAAGAAGAGATCTATTTCACCACCGGCATTCAGTTCATGCCGATCAATACTCTGTATCAGCTGGTTGCGGCGCAGCGCGATACTCCGGAACTGATGCGGGGGGCGCGAACCCTGGTGACCATACCGGACCTGTTTCATTACTGGCTGACCGGCAACGCGGTTTGCGAATTCACAAACGCAACTACAACGCAACTGGTCAACCCGCTAACGCGCAGCTGGGCCAAGGATCTGATGGAGCGTGTTGGAATCCCCTCGCATTTGCCGGCGAAGATTGTTGAACCTTGTTCGGTGATAGGAACCCTTCTGCCCAGCGTTGGCCAGGAGTCTTTATCAGGGACGCCCGTGATTGCTCCCGCATCGCACGACACCGGCTCAGCGGTAGCCGGGATCGAGGCCCGCGATGGCACGGCATTTCTCAGCTCCGGGACTTGGTCGCTTCTGGGCACGGAGCTGGATGCGCCCGTCATCACGCCTGAGTCGCTGCGGCTGAACTTCACCAACGAAGGCGGAGTGAATGGAACAACGCGGCTGCTTAAGAATGTGATGGGGCTGTGGATGCTGCAATACTGCCGTCAGTCCTGGGAAGCACAGGGCCGATGCTATGAATACCGCGAGTTGATGGAATTGGCCGCGCGTGAACCTTCTTTTCAACAGATGGTTGATCCGGATGACCAGTCGTTTCTGCGGCCTGCGGACATGCCCGCCGCCATCGATCAGTTCTGTGCCAAGACCAAGCAGCCAATTCCGGCGGGCGCGGGCGCCTACGCCCGCACAGTTTTGGAGTGCCTGGCGCTCAAATACAGGCTGGTGCTGCAGAATCTGGAGCAGCTGACGGGCAAGCGCATCGAGCAGATTCGGATTATAGGCGGAGGGTCAAAAAACCGGCTGCTCAACCAGTTCACGGCGGATGCGACGGGGAGAACCGTTCTCGCCGGTCCCGCAGAAGCCACGGCTCTGGGCAATGTAGCCGTACAAATTCTCGCGAGCGGTGGTGCCAATTCCTTGAGACAAGTTCGTGCGATGGTGGAACGTTCATTCCCGGTCGAAGTCTTCGAACCAGTTGAAACCGATAAGTGGGAAAAGCAGTTTGAACGTTTTCAGCAATACACCGCAATGGTTTATGCCTGAAGTGAAAGAGATAACTCGCGTGAAAGATCTCTGGGACGACAGCCATGCGCGGAAACTGGGCAGCGATCAGCTGGGGCTGCTGCGCTACCGCTCGAACCTGCTGGGCGCGGATTTGCGGATCACTAACTTCGGGGGCGGCAATACGAGTTCGAAGATGGAGTTTCCCGATCCGTTTACCGGGCGGCCCACGCGGGTGCTAGCGGTTAAAGGAAGCGGCGGGGACCTCGGGTCGATTAAGGATTCGGGATTCGCGCTGCTCTACCTGGATCGACTGGAACAACTCAAGAACCTTTACCGCGGCGAGCAATACGAAGATGAAATGGTGTCCTACTATCCGCTTGCAGCGTTCGGTGAGAACCGAGTGCCGGCATCCATTGATACCCCATTGCACGCATTTCTTCCCTTCCCCCATATGGATCACTTGCATCCGGATTGGGCAATCGCGCTTGCCGCCAGTGCGAATGGCAAGCGTAAACTGCAGGAGTTCAACCGCAAATTTGATCGAAGAATTATCTGGCTGCCATGGCAGCGGCCCGGTTTTGAACTGGCTCTGCTGATCGAGAGAGCGGTCAAGGAAAATCCGGGAGCAGACGGCATTCTGCTCGGCGGACATGGCCTGTTCACCTGGGAACAAACGCAACGCGATTGCTACCTGAACAGTATTCACACGATCGATCAGATGGGCGAGTTTGTGCTCGAGCACCAGGCCAGCAAGGGCGTTCTGTTTGGAGGTCTGCGGTGTGTTGCGCTTCCGGAGCGCAAGACAATAGCTGCACAGATCTTGCCTGGGCTACGCGGCGGCGCGTCCTCGAACCGCCGAGTGTTAGCCCATTACGCCGACGATGCGGATTCACTAACCTTCGCCGGCTCCAAGTGGGCCCAAGAACTGAGCAAGCTCGGCACAAGTTGTCCCGATCATTTTGTGCGGACACGCGTGTGCCCGATGTTCGTCCCCTGGAATCCTGGAAGCGAAGATGTACCTGTTTTGAAATCCCGAATTCAGGAAAGCCTGGTTGGCTATCGCTCTGACTACAAAAAGTATTATGGGGACTGGGCCACGTCGCAGTCGCCGACGCTCCGCGATTCCAATCCCTCGGTGGTCATCATTCCTGGCCTGGGATTATTTGGCTTTGGCAAGAACAAGAAAGAAGCGCGCATCACGACGGAATTCTTCGTCAACGCCATTCACGTGATGGCCGGCGCCAATGCGCTTGAAGATGGCGACGGCAACGATCCCGTGCCCCAGGCGCGAACTCCCGACCAGTCGAAGCAATTTACGCAATATCACAATTACGTAGCGCTACCTCGTTCGGAAGCATTTCGCATTGAATACTGGATTTTGGAAGACGCCAAGCTACAGCGGATGCGGCCGGAGTCAGAGTTCAGCCGGAAGATTGCGCTTGTGATAGGCGGCGCCAGCGGTATCGGACGCGAAACAGCGCTGCTGCTTGCGCGCCAAGGAGCGCACGTCGTAGTTGCAGACGCTGACGCTCAGGGCGCCGAAAAAGTCGCCGCAGAGGCCGCGCAACTTACCTCAGCGGAGTTCGTCGTGCACACGGCAGTCGATTTGAGCAATTCCGGGAGTCTGTCCCAGGCCGCTGAGTTCGCCATCTTGCAGTTTGGCGGAATCGACATCGTGATTAATACCGCCGCCATATTTCCTGTTCCAGAAGATGCGGGGGAACTGACGGAAGCGCAGTGGTCGAAGACGTTCCTGGTGAACGTGACCGGAAATTATGTGCTTGCCTGCCGGACGGAATGGATCTTCGCAGACCAGAAACTCCCTGCGGCCATGGTGCTGACGAGTTCAGCCAACGCCCTCGTACCCAAGAAGGGAAGCGAGGCCTACGACGTCAGCAAGACGGCGCTGAATCACCTGATTAGAGAGCTGGCCATCAAGCTCAGCCCTCATGTCCGGGTAAACGGGATTGCTCCAGCAACCGTGGTTGCCGGTTCCACGATGTTCCCGCACGACCGTGTAATCCATTCACTAAAAAAATACAACATCAAGTTTTCTGAGGATGAGTCCACGGAAGAGCTGCGTAGCAGGCTGGCTGATTTCTATGCTCAACGCACGTTAACCAGGCAGCCGATCCTTCCACAAGACTGCGCAAGCGCGATTGTGTGGCTGGCAAGCGATCAGAGCGCCAGGACGAACGGCCACATCATCCCGGTGGACGGTGGTTTGACTGAAGCTTTCCTGCGTTGAAGATTCTCGAAACTGCTGCATTGGAGGCTCCACGTGATGCGCACTTGCCTTGTCCTGCAGGTCAAGCCCGACCGGTTGGAAGAATACAAGGAGCGCCATCGCAATGTGTGGCCGGAGATGCAGGCCGCCTTGCGCGAAACCGGCTGGAACAACTACTCCCTGTTCCTTCGGTCTGATGGATTGCTGGTGGGATATCTCGAAACCGAAGACTTCGAACGTGCCCGCGCGGGAATGGCCAAGCGCGAGGTGAACGAGCGCTGGCAACGGGAAATGGCTGATTTCTTCGTGCAGCCCAAAGGGGGGATGCCGGATCGCGCGATGCAGCCGCTGGAAGAGGTGTTTCACCTGTGATCGGGAGATAGCATGCATCCAAATCCGGCGCTCGGCGTATTTCTTCACTGGCTTGGCGGTCTAGCTTCCGGCAGCTTTTATGTGCCCTATCGTGGAGTCAAGAAGTGGGCCTGGGAGACATATTGGCTGGCGGGCGGTATTTTTAGTTGGATCATTGCCCCTTGGGTTCTCGGTTTACTCATGACGCGGGACCTCCCCGCAGTGCTGTCTGAGGCGCCCGCCAGCACGCTCTTCTGGTCTTTCTTCTTCGGCTTGCTCTGGGGAGTCGGTGGCCTCACCTTCGGCTTAACGATGCGCTACCTGGGGCTCTCGCTCGGAATGGCCGTTGTGCTCGGCCTCTGCGCAGCATTCGGAACGCTGACGCCGCCGATTTTCCGCGGCGAATTTATGACTCAAGTGCTGGGGACAACTTCGGGACGAGTCCTCCTTGTTGGAATTGCCGTCTGCCTGCTTGGTATCGGGGCCGCCGGTCTCGCAGGTATTTATAAAGAGCGCGCCATGTCAGCCGAACAGCAGAAAGCTGTGATCAAGGAATTTGATCTTAAAAAAGGCATGGCGGTCGCCACCCTGTCCGGCGTGATGAGCGCCTGCTTTGCTTACGGCCTCGCTGCAGGAGACCCCATCAAAGCGCTTACTCTGCGACATGGAACGCCAGTGTTGTGGCAAGGTCTGCCGGTGCTGGTGGTCGTGCTGATCGGCGGTTTCACTACGAATTCTATATGGTGCCTCGTGCTCAACATCCGCAATAAAACCGGGTACCAATATTTCTCTTCTCGTGTGCGGGAAGTTGATGCCAGGGTTGAAAACGAGACGGTCATCGAAACAGCATTCGACGCCCCCAGCCGGGAGGTTGCCGAACAGATGCCCGTCATGGTGGAGAATTTGCCGCCAATAACAAGAGACTCTGCAGAACAGGCACCCATGCTGGCGAATTATCTGTTCTGCGCCTTGGCCGGCACCACCTGGTATTTCCAGTTCTTCTTCTACACCATGGGCGAAACCCAGATGGGCCGCTACAAGTTTTCCAGTTGGACGCTGCACATGGCCAGCATCATCATCTTCAGCAGCCTTTGGGGAATCGGGCTGAAAGAATGGAAAGGCGCGGGAGTCAAAGCCGGCCGCCTGCTCGCGTTGGCACTGGTCTTGCTTGTGGGATCAACTGTGATCGTAGGCTACGGAAACTACCTCGGCCTGCCGCACTAGAAATCTACTGCACCCGGAACTCGTAGGATCCGGAGCCAACCTCCACCACGTACGATCCCGATTCCTGTTGCGGCTGTATTGCAGTCCCATCCTGTATCACCTGCGCATTGGCGCTGGCAGGCAGAAAGAGTTTCGCTCTCGTATTGGCAGGAATCGTAACTTTCAGTTCGAACGGCCCCTGCGGCTTTCCACTCCAATCGCTCACGATCTTGCCATAAGCCGAGTCGTACTCGGCCCGGGCCTGAGTCATCCGGGTATCAAGCCGCGGATGTACTACAATCTGGTGGAACCCGGGATCCTGCAGCGATGTGTCGATCCCAGCCACGTAACGGTAAATCCACGCCACCACTGATCCGAACGCGTAGTGGTTGTAAGAATTCATCGACGGATCGCCGGTATCACCGTTCCATCGTTCCCACCAGGTGGTCGCACCTTTCGAGAGCATGTAGCCCCAGGAAGGGTAGGTTTCATTCAACAGCAAACGATAGGCAACATCCACACGGCCGTGATCGGCCAAAGTGAACAACAAGAATGGTGTCCCCAGAAATCCTGTAGAGAGGTGCCATCCCTTCGTCTCAATGTCTTTAACGAGATTGTCGACCAACGCGGGCTCCAGCAGCGGCGGCGCCATCTTCGTGTATAGAGCCACGACGTAAGAAGTTTGGGTCCCGGTTCCGACAGTTCCGTCCTCCTTTATATATGCTTGCTGGAACGCAGAGCGAATATTGGCCACTACGTCGGCGTAGTGCCTGGCCTCATCTTCGCGGCCGGTAGCATCCGCCATTTCAGACATCATGTTGGCGATCAACGTCCAATAGGCGGTGGCCAGGAGATCCTTATCTGTGTTCGGATCGGGAGCGAGCCAATCGGCGAAGTTGGGTCCCACACCTTTCTGGCGCAAAAAGTTTGGATTGGCCTTCTGGATGAAATCCAGCCAGCGCTGCATCGAATCCCAGCTCCGCTCGATGATCTGCCGGTCGCGGTACTGCAGCCAGGTAGTGTAAGGAACAATTACTCCCGCATCTCCCCAACCCGGAGCTCCAACCATGCCCTCGCTCCACGCGGACGTGCCTGCCGTTCCTTCGCCCTCGAAGGGAAGCACGTTGGGAGACACGTTGGTAAACGCGCCTTGCGGCGTCTGCGCATCCACCACGTCGTACATCCATTTGTGCGAAAAGCTTTGAATGTCAAAGTTGTAAGCTCCCGTGCGCCAGAAGACACCGGCATCGCCCATCCAGCCGAGGCGCTCGTCGCGCTGTGGACAGTCGGTCGGAATGCTCAAAAAATTTCCCCGCTGTCCCCATAAGCCAATCGAATACATCTCATTCACGAGCTGGCTCGAAGTAGATAGTTTTGCAGTCGGAGTTTCGGGCAGGCTATTTGCCACCTGTCCCACAATCAAATTCAGCGTAGGTTGTCCGGGATAACCGGTGAGCTCGACGTAGCGGAAGCCGTGGAATGTGAAGTATGGCTCGTATGTTTCCTCTCCGCCTCCGCGCAGGATGTATGTGTCGGTCGCATCAGCATTGCGCAGATTTTCGGTGTAGATGCTTCCGTCAGGATTCAGTCTTTCCGCAAAGCGCAGGCGAATCCTATTGCCGGCTGCGCCGGTGGCTTTGAGTGTCACCCATCCCACCATGTTCTGTCCCATGTCGAAAACATAGGCGCCGTTTGCAACAAGATTCACGCTCTTGGGTTGCAAGGTTCCGGTGATGTGCACTGGCGGAGTCATCTGACTAGTCAGTGTGATAGCAGGTGATTCGCCAAGTGTGGCGGGCTGCCAGTGGGAATCATCGAAGCCGGATTTGTTCCAATCCGCTTGCTCCAGCCGCGCATTGTAAAGTTCACCGGAATAAATTTCCGAGTGCAGGATGGGCGACTGCGCTGCCTTCCATGACTCGTCAGAGATTACGCTTTCTTGTGTGCCGTCGCTGTACTCGATCTCCATTTGCGCGCACAAGCGGTTCGGTCTGGAAAAGAAATGTGCCCCTTCCCAGGTGAGGCCGCTGCCGTACCATCCATCGCCGAGAATCGCCGCAATTGTGTTCTTACCGTTCGCAAGCAGGCCGGTCACGTCGTAGGTCTGATACAAAACCCGCTTGCGATAGTCTGTAAAATCCGGCGTCAATGAAAAATTTCCGACTCTCCGGCCGTTGATGGACAGCCGGTAACTACCCAGCGCCGTGGCGTAGAGCCGCGCTGTGCGCACCTGTTTGGAAACAGAAAAATCACGCCGCAACAGCGCTGCCGGTTCGGGGAGGTAAGGAGTCGCGGCCATTTTCTTGTCATTCAGTTCGGCAACGATCTGCACTTTCTTCCATTTCTTCTCGTTTTCGACTCGCGATTTCCACTTTCGATCACTCGGAATGCGTGCAACCGATCCATCCACACGCGTGACCTTCAAAAGGGCTGCCAGCCCTCCCTTCATCATCTTTGCCCCGGCTTGAGGTCCGAAAGCGGGAGCTTCCGGCACAGTGACCGTCACCTCAATCTCGTTTTTGCCATCCACAACTTGGTCAGTAATGTCCTCACGGTCGAAATCCTTCCAACCTTTCTTCGAGCCGATCTGCTTGCCATTCACCGTAACCGTAAAATTTCCATTAGCAATCACATATAGCGCGGCGTCACGAGGTTTGCCGTGAATCTTTGCATTGACTCGAAACGCCACGCTGGTTTTCGCCGGCACGTTCAACGCATTTTGACCGGGCGCCCAGATCCAGCGAATGCCGGCTTCATCAGGTCCTTGTTCGGGATTGTTCCAGGCAATCCACTTCGCCTTCCAATCCTGCTTGTCGAGCAAACCCATCTCCCACCAGGCGGGCTCGGTGGAATCGTACTGCTTTCCGTTTGCATCCCAGACGCGCACCGCCCAGTAATAGCGTTTGCCCGACTGCAGTTGCGGCCCGGCATACGCAATGCCGAGCGACTCAGATGAAGACTGTTTTCCACTTTCCCAAACGTCGGCGTTAGTGGGCAGGGGGGCAGGACTGCTGGCCACAAAAAGTTGGTATGCCGCCTGACGCCAATTGCGCTCAACGTTGTCGCTTTGCCAGGAGAGGTGAGGCGTGGCTGCGTCAATTCCGATTGGATTCTGCAAATATTCGCAGCGCAAGTGCACCGGCGCGGCATAAACCGAACTCGTCAAGACAAGCCAGGCAATGACGACAAAAGGACACTCTCTGTCTACGCTATGTCCTCTGTAGTTAAAAGCGTTAACCACAGAAGCCACAGAGGAGCACAGAGCCCAAGATCGGATTCGAGTCATCGCGCCGCCCCTTCAATAACGCGGACCAGTGTCACCAGCCCCAGCAACCCTGACTCCAGCAGCGGAGAGCGCTGTAAAACGTAGGCGAGGTAAAAGTGTACGTCTTCGTCACGTTCAGCTGGCGGCCGCCCGTTCTCGTGCACACCCTTGAGGCGAGTATCTTTCTCTCCATCACGATGTACCACTTAGCGTAAGCAGATCGAAGGAGGCAGCGATGGTAAGACACACTCTGCGACGGATGAGTCTGTGTCTTGTAGCAGCGGTAGTAGCGGTAGCAGCGGTTTTCTCGGCACTGCCGGGCGGCGCAAGCTGCTGTCACGACAAACATTTCAATTCCGATCACCTTGGTGGTTGATATCCCCTGCGCCGGGGAGTTGGTGGTGCTGAATGGACCACTCCATATCCTCTCTACCTTCACATTTGACAAAGGCGGCGGTTTTCACCCCGCCAAGGCTGTTCCCTTTGAGACCTCCTTCGTGAACAATTTCAAAATCATCGGCCAAGGTCCCGGCACCAACCTTCTTATACACGAGAACTTCCACCTCAGCATCAACGCCAACGGCACGCTCACAGCGTTGATTGACAATTCCAGCTTCGAATATAAATAGACAAGTTGCGTGCGCTTTGGAACCCCGCTCGCTTCCTGTGAAGCGTGGCGACTCGCCAATACCGATTTGAGGAAATTCTGCACAAGTAAATGTTGTGGACGTGTTGTGCAAAAAAGCGAGAACCGAACCTACAATGCCAGAGTTAACAATGAATTAGCAGCGCCGCCGGGAAAGCCAGCAAAAGTCGACACTTGCACCGAAAAGCGGCGTTGACAACGTCCTAGAAAGCATTTATGTTGCGCGGCGTCGACGATCGAAAGGGTTGGTTCAAATAACATTAGCCAATCCGAAGTAGGTTGGGTGATTCGCTCAATTGGGCAACCAGTTGGGCGGCCAGACCCGAAAAAACCGACTCGCTCTGCGAGGAGCAGTTGGGGTTTGGTACTGCGAAAGCGGTGATTACATCAGGGGCCGTGATGGTGCATGTCTCCAAGTTGCTGGCTTCCTCGCAAGGAGCTGGCGGCCGGAGCATAACCAATATCACGGCCTTTTCCATTTGCTGTCGCCTCCTCGTACACCGATCGTTGTCTCACTCGGAGGTCTGCAGCTTCTGAAGTGAGGAGAGGGCGTTATGAAGGCGCAGCTCGAGATGATCGTGTCGCAAATGTATAGTCGGGGGATGCGCTTTGAGGAAGCGGTGCGGGAGTTCCAAGGCACGTTCATAGTGGCGGTGCTTCGTGAGAGCAATGGGAACCAAGGTCGAGCTGCCAAGAAATTGGGCATGCACCGTAATACATTGCGCCGGACCATCCGCAGTTTACAGTTGGACCTCCAGGCGATACGCGAAGCGGCGCGTCGACGGCCGCCGCGCAAACAACCTATGGTGACAATGCGTCAAACCAAGGTCGGCGCTTGATCCGAAATCAGACCATCCGGCTACTCCTACGCATTGCAATATGCTCTGCTGCAGCCGCCCAGCGGCGCCGACAGCGCTCTCCAGGCCGGGCTCACGCCTCCGTGTCCGTTATTTCTTCGAGCACTCGGTCCCTGATGTATTCCACGACACCCAACGTAGCTGCGAGGATTGCATAGCTTTTATCTCTATCAAACTGCTCGCGATTAGCCGATTAGTTACCCATTCGCTTACGTCCGAGTTCACGAAACGTTACTCAAGGTAATTGTGGCAGCGAACCATTTGCCGGTTGGCAGCAGGAGCGGTAAAGGCCCGCTGCGGGATAAACCTTATTTCCCACGCAATTGCTGGTGATATCGTCTTGATAAGGTCAATCCATCCCTCAACGTCTGGGTATCGACGGCCACTCGGGAGAAAGTACTCATTCCGCTGCTTTCCTGACGGAAGACTGCAGAGTGCGGGGAATTTCCCCTGCGACGGTAATCAACATTTTTGACACCGTGTTGCTACCCGCGTTTACCACCCAGATGTTGGCCCCGTCGAACGCTACCCCTTGTGGCCAAACGCCGCCAGCGGAAAAAATCGCAAGCACCGCTCCATCGCTGGCCCGCAGCTTGGTCACTTTGTTGGCATAGAAGTTTGCTACCCAGATATTGGCCCCGTCGAACGCCACATCATAAGGCCGGTCCGGCACGGTGAAGGTCCCTAGCACTGCACCGTCCGCACGCAATTTGGTCACCGTGTCGCCGTCCGAATTCGTCACCCACATGTTGGCGCCATCAAAAACCAGGGCCGACGGGTCCGCTGCCAACGGAGAACGTTCCGAGCACCACGCCGTTCCTTGACAGCTTGGTGACGTTCCCGCTGCCATAATTCGCCACCCAAACATTGGAGCCATCGAAAGCCACTCCATTCGCCAGACTTCCAGCAGTAAAAGTCCGAAGCACTGTGCCGTTCCTGCTAAGCTTGACGACGTTGCTACTGTTGTTGAATGTCGACACCCAGATGTTGGTGCCGTCAAAGGCAACGCCGGTGGGAGCGGGCCCAAGCGGGAAGGTGCCGAGCGTGGCGCCGTCCCTTGCCCGCAACTTTGTGACGGTCGTGCCACCCTTATTAGCCACCCATATGTTGGCACCATCAAAAGCCATAAAGTACGGGGCACTTCCTACGATACGGTTCGCACGTGGGAGAACCCGGAAATCGCCAGGGTGTGTCGTAAATCACCGACGTAATGATTGGGCATCCCACTCCCCGCACCAGGAGTTCGAAGTAGTAATCATGATCGCGGTTGTGATCGAAGAGATGGTTGGGTCGGACTGAGTTCCTGACCGCAAGGATTACGAGCGAGCCTCTGATTGGAAGCGCAAACCATCAACGAGAGCGAACCGGCGCTTCTTCCCGAGTGCACGCCGCAGTGTGCTCGAAAAGTGCTTGACACGGCCATGGTTAGAGAGGCGATTTTTCCCACGGAGTTCCCCCTTGCATTCTTGGGCAAGCATGAGGTTAGATGTCGAGGCCATGAAAAGCCTTCTCGTCGGCCCTTTCCTGCTTGTCATTTGCGTTCTGCTTTTGGGACAAAACCAAAGCTCTGATCAGCGAGCCACGAACCCCGCGACCGAGCAGGCGTCCGAGCGTCTCGCTACCGATACTCCTAAGACTACCGTTCTCAGCAATGCCTTCCTCGCGCCAAAGGATTGGTCTATTCGGGTCAAGGGCCCAGCGACAATCCTTACCGCGCCCGAGGGAGGCTCTTGGGTTGCGCTTGTCGACGTTCAAGCCAAGGCCGCAGATGAAGCGTTGGCCGCAGCTTGGCAAGCCTATAAGCCGGACGCGAAGTGGCCCGTCAAGGTCACGCATGATCTGCCCGATCAGGATGGCTGGAGCCGGCGTCGGGTTTACGAATACCTGACTTCGCCCAACGAGAAACGCGGAGTGGCCGCACTCGTCAGTTACTCCGGGTCCAATTGGACCGTAGTCATTGATGACCTGGCGGATGCGGTTGGCGAAAAGCGCGGCGCTCAGGTGGAGCTCATTCATGGACGCCTGCTGCCCAAGGGCTACAGTCGCGAGTCATTCGCCGGGAAAAAGGCGAACACCCTCGATCAGG
>QIAA01000232.1 GCA_003224905.1 Acidobacteriota bacterium | reverse complement strand
TCGCGGAGTAGTATCTGGACTGATAGCGAGATCAAGCACTTTATGAATCGGCAGGGGCAATTCGAACGGGTGCCGACCTATTCCGCTCGGTCCGCCCCTCCCTACCGAATTCGAACTGCGGTAAGGCAATTGCGACTGACGCCAGAGACCTATGCGTTATCGGATGACCTCCGCCGTTGGTGCCTTCAAAATCGGAACCGCTGCTACATGATGACATGGTCTCTTGAGATTCGGGTGAGATCGGTAATTAGAACGGCGGCTTTGGTGTTCCCTTTCCTGCATGCAAAACGTTTGAAGAAAGGTGAATATGGCGACAAGACAACACAAGAACTCAAGCAAGGCGAAGCTCGAAGTTGTTCCACAGTCAACACCGTCGGTCGGCCGTTCCGATACTCATGGAAACGTCGTGTACAGCCGCATTCTCTTGTCCCTACCAGATGACGAATACGATGCCCTGCTTCCCCACTTGGAATTTGCTGAGTTTCGGTTGCACCAGCGCCTGCACGAATCACCGGACGGGCTTGAATATGGATACTTCCTAAACTTTGGACTGACCTCCCTTGTGATCACGACCAACGATGGTAGGAGTGTCGAAGTAGGGATCGTTGGCCGGGAGGGTTTTGTGGGTACACCCATAGCCGCAGGCTTGAACAGGACTCCTTACGGTGCTTGGGTACAGGCGAATGGTAACGGATTTAGAATCAAAGCGGAGGTGCTGGAAGTTATTCTGAGCGCAGCGCCCAATCTGCGTCTTCGTCTAAACCAATATGCACAGATTCAGGGGATGCAAGTGGCGCAGTTGGCCGCCTGTAATCGGCTACACGAGATTGATCAACGTCTAGCACGCTGGCTGCTCATGTGTCAGGATAGGATATGTTCCGATTTGCTGCCAATGACTCACGAGTTTTTCGCTGAAATGTTAGGAACCGGAAGGCCGAGTGTTAGCCTGGCCGCCGCTGTGTTGCAGAGGGCGGGCTTCATACAGTACGCCCGTGGCACAGTAAGGATCACGAATAGAAAAGGCTTGGAAGAGGCAGCCTGTGAGTGTTATGGCGTAATCCAGCAGTTGGAGAATAACCCTAACATATCGGCAAACATCCTTGGCTGAATGCCTCAAAGCTACCGAATCGACGTTGTCAAACGGTCGTCTTTTGAAACGATGCACCGGCTTTCGCCGCTAGTCGCCCCCGCGGCTTGCAAGTATCGGTCCGGGTCAGGCGCCATCAGCAAGCGCGTGCTCAACCGCACCTTGAGCGTCCAAATGCCCTACCAGTTCATATAATGTCGAACCACGTGACGGACGGAAGTGGGATCCGTACAGCGCTTCCCGCTCAAATTCCGTCAGGAGCGAGTGTGCGTGATTCCCTGGCCGATAATGCCGCAAATATGGATTGTTCCTTCGATGATCAGCGTCTACATGGTAGATCTCCTTTCTAGGCTGGAGGTGATAAAGGAGGCGCAATCCGATGACGCGGGCCTCTTTCGTGCAAGGCGTGGCTCTACGGCGAGGTGCGACTCCGCTCGTCCCGCTAGACCGCGCAGCCCATTCCCGTTTACGCCGATGCTCACACACACCAAAAGTCCGCCGGGCGGACTTTTGGTTCAAGTTCCCAACCGGCCTGGCTACCGAGTCGCCTCATCGCGACTGATCTATCCTGTTGAGAACCTGGACAATAGGACACTAGAGTTGCCGCTGCAGGACAGCATTCAACTTCAGTACCGAATTCATCCCAGCAGCGAGGTGCAATATATAAAGGAGCGTAGAAGATGCCTTTCGAGGTCGGTACTCAGATCGTCACGCTGCCTGCCACGTACAAATGGCTAGGGAATCGAGCACTACCACCCCAAAGCCGGTGAGGATTACTCAAGGGACAGCCCGGCGGGAACCCCGATCAGCGGATCCGGACGAGTTATTTGCAACCCCAACCGTTTTCCTGGTGGCCGCAAAGCGGACCCGACAGCGCTGGCAATGTCCTTCAGTGAGTATCGCGACGCATATTGGGACTATGAGCGCTGGGCGTGCGACATGAATGTCGACGAAATCAGGAGGGAGCTTCAGCTTCTTCGCAAGCAAACCAGAAATCCAGAACGTCAAATGTTCACTGGTTTGATGGACTTAGTGGATGTAGCTCACGTCCCGCGCAGCAGGAACAACGATGCCACCGGCGGGCGCACCGCTAGATCCCATCGACCCAGCACTCGACGATGAAAAGTCCGCAAAGCTGACTTTCTGTTCACGACTAAGACTGCGTAGCCATGTCGGCATTGAACTCATCCAGTGCCGCGCTGCCATTCCCACTGAGTAGCGGCATCCCTTTCTGAGTTTACATGCGCAAGCCAGCTTGGCCACAGAAGGTGTTCATGTTCAGCCGATGTGTAAGTCTATCCAGAGCTTCGAAGGCGAATTCTACGCCGCCATCGCCAGAGCGCCTAGTTTTAGGGCCTCGCGTGCCAGCTCCGGCTTGCGGAACCTTATGTGTCACTATCGCAGGAAAGCTCCTAAGCTGACTGACCTAGCAGGATCTATAATCGACGTAACTTTGTCCCATCTGTTGTTCTTCCAGCCGCCGCAACAGTTATTTTTCTTGTCCAACAGCGCTCGCGCATTTGCCGAGTGCCTTGAAACTGAACACCGAGTTGCGTCCGCTGGCGATCTTATGATCGAGGAGCGTGTTTCCGGCCCGAATGGCGCATCGCGGAACACTGACCCTGATCACGCCAGACTCGAGGTGATGGGCGAGTCTATTGTGAGAACATTAGGGAGTGTCGCTTTAAACAATCGGGCAGGGTGCGCCGACATCAGGCGCACCGAATGTGGCCGTACAATTTCGATAAATAGGGCTGCTGGGCCGAGCGAAAGGATGGTTGCCGTGGGAGGAACACGAATAGAGGCGGGACAAATTGAAATCCCGCGGTGTCTTAGGCTGCCCGGCGAGAGCGCGCGAGCTTACGCTGCATTTTGTATGTTCAGGGACTTGCGCGAAGCACGATCGCTAACTTTGGTGGGACGAAGCTTGGGCTGCAGCAAACAAAACATTGGCCGTTGGGCGACACACTGGAATTGGAAAGAGCGCTGCCTCGCCTACGACAGGCACTTGGATGCGATACACCGCGCGGCGTGGATCGCCGAGCGTCGCGCAATGAAGAGACGGCAGATGCGGCACGTCATTGACATGCAGGGAATCGCCATGAGCCAGCTCAAGGAGTTGCAGATCAGAGCCGAGGCAGGCCTGCCCCTCAAGATCAGTGTGGCGGAAATCATTAGGTTTATCGAAGTGGGTGCCAAGTTGGAGCGGGCAGCTCGAGGCGAGGAGGGACCCCAATTTAGGAACATCAGCGTCATCCACGCCTTCGATGAGGCGGAGCTGACGGAGGCGGAGCTGACGAAGGAGGGCCTATAAATTTGGAATCCCAAGAGGCTCGTCTGCAGATTCCCCGATGCGTTGACGTCAAACTGGATGTTCGCCTGGCGGACTTCCCTCTTGACACTGATGTTGTACCGAAGCTGATCAAGGTTTGTTCTTTCGGACCCATTTGTGTAAGTATCTTATTAAGGGTAAACAAGTTAATTGCTTACTGCCAGATAATACGAGCGCTGAAAAACATAACATTTACACAACAAAAGTCAACATAGCATTTGGGACAAGTCGCTGAACTCACACGATGGTCCTGAATCCGGGTTCGGCTTGAGCTTTCTTCAGATCCCGTGAGCTGAAAGCGGCTCAGCAGTTGCAATCCGGACAGGACGAAAAACCCTAATCTATTGCGCAGGATTGCCACGCGCCGGAGGACTTCCCTTGGCAGCGACAATGGCCCAATGCCAATCCTGATCGTCGGCGAGTGTCAGGCCGAGAGTTTCGTGGAATGTAGTCGTGCTGGATGGGGCTGCCGATCCCTTCAGGTGATATAGCACGGTGAGATCGGATCGCTTTTCCGAGGTGAGTTTCGTCGTCTCGGCAGCCGGGACCAGGCGGGCTGAGCCATACTGCGCGCTGCGCGTTTCGTCTCGCCGGACAACTGTAAATCCAACCGTGATCTCTTTTACATTCCA
>QIAA01000240.1 GCA_003224905.1 Acidobacteriota bacterium | reverse complement strand
GAGAACACGAGCAAAATCTTTGGAAAGAAAGAAGTTGCAGGCAAAATATAGAAAACGTGAGACTTAGTGGCACAGAATTGAAACCTGCGATTCAACGTACTACTTACCTTTATGGGGCAAGTCGAGGAGTGAGGTCAAGGAAAAAAGAGTGGCTCCAGAGTGCATGCGCGCAGCTCCGGTGGAGCTAGGCGGGGGCACATAGCGCAAGTAGGTGGGATAGCTCGACGCTGCAGTACTTCAAAACCCTTTTGTGGAACCTTTAGGTACTTCCATCGGCCCGCGGTCAGCTGTGTAGCGTTGTCGCACCAATTCTGGGCTGCAATGTCTTTGTGGGAAACGTCCGCAGTTTCCATGCCCTTGGTTTCGATCAACCAATTCGTGCCCTGCTGGTCTGCGGCCACGAAATCTGGGTAGTAAGAGCGCAGATTCATTCCGGCATCGGTGTAGTCAATCGAGAATCCGAAGGGCTGTGGCAGCTTGGCGAAGGCGCGCACGTCATCAGCGTTGTCCAGAAATCGCGCGAAGTCACGCTCAAAATCGTTATCGCATGGCGTCATGTTGAAAACGCTCTTGTTCGCTTCGAGGACCTTGCGCGACCAGGGAAACGGCTGACAACTGGAAAGCATGCGCGCCGGTTCGAGCAGTTGTGGTTCCTGCTCGGCGATGCTTAGCTGCTTCAGTACCCGCTTGAATTCCTCGGTGCAGACGTACGATGCCACCGGTGTGGCCATCGCGCGGATGGTGAGCGGATCGTCGAGGTTGACCCACCGGCCGAATGCCTTGTTCTCAAAGAATTCGCGAACTTTCGGCGCCAATAGTGCAAATTGCGAGGGAAGCTTTACCGCCTCAGCGATTCTCCTCGCATAATAGCCGATCAGCTCCTGCGCGGTTTGTGGTTCGGGTACTTTGTAGTCGCGCTCAACAATTTTTTGCAACGTGATGATGTCATGCCCTTCGTAACGGAAGGTCTTATTGTTGGGATCGTCCGCCGTTATTGGCAGCAGCATGGTTTGAAAGGACATTACATCGAGCGCAGCAATCTCCTCAGCTAAGGTTTTCTTTCGTACCAGAGTGGGCGTGAGAACTGGCAGGCCGATATCAAATTCTTTGCGAGTTTCCAGGGGCATGATGGTGAGAATTCGGAGCTTGTCTTTGCCAATCTCGAAAGTGTCGAACGTGAGTTCTTCCAGCTTTTCCAGGTCGTCCACAAATTCGAGGAACTTCTGGTTGCCGATGATGTCCACGCGTTCCGTGTAATCGGGAGTGAGGTCGCGAAACATCAGGCGCAGACCACGCCCGATGGCCTGCTCAGGCAGGATGTTGGCCTTCGCGGTGTAGGGACGCAAGCCAACCACGACGGTCACGTTCTGCACGTCCCAGCCTTCGCGCAACATGAGGACACTCACGATGGCATTGATCGGGTTGTCCGCCCGATCCACGTTTTTTACGGTTTCTCGGGCCTTGTCGAGGTCCTTGTCGCTTATTTCGCCGGACTTCTTGGTGTGGATTGTTTGCGTCTTGCCGTCTCCGAATTCTGCGGGATAGGCCTTCGCGATCCACTCAGCCACATCGTCTGCTTCTTCGGTACTGTTCATCATGATGAAGAGTACTGGTTTCTTGTTTAGCGGCTTGAGTTGATTGCGGTATTCCTTCCAGCGCTCGATGGCAGCGGTCAGGTATCCCTTGTATTTCACGCTTGCGTACTCGGATTTTCCTAACTCAATCTTCGCGATTCCCTTCATCGGGCGTTTCACTATCCCGTCTAAAATGGCTTGCTTCAGCGGGTAATCGGAAATTGTCCAGGGGAAAATGGAACCCTTCTGAAAACGCGGGGTGGCGGAAAAATCGAGCTGTGCCGTGATTGGCGTCACTTCATGCAGTCGCTGAATCACAGCATTCCATTCGCTACCCTCGTCGTGCGTATGGTGCGCTTCATCGTTGATGACCAGCAACTTTCCTTTTCGCGTGGCAATACGGTCGGCAAAATCACCGCTTTCCTGCATTTGCACAGGAGGCCTCGACCCCAAGATGGCGGTCATCACATCAGGTTCCTCGTCCTTTCCGCGATCCCGTTCATAGAACTGCTGAATATTGGTCAAAAAGAGAACACCCTCGCTGTGCGCACGCTCCCCTTCTCCCCGCATAACACAGTCAAAGTCCCAAAAGATATCGAACTCTCTTGGCCGGATTGGATCCTCACGGAAAATATTGCCGTTGGTGAAATCGGCCTTAAGTCGCTCCAGCACGATCACGTTGGGCGCAATCAGCAGAAATGTTTTGGCGTAATCCTTCGCGGTGTCATCCTGCTCGCGGACAGCATTGAAGTATTGCCAGGCGACGGCTAGTGCCATAACCTTCGTCTTGCCGCTACCGGTTGCCATCTTTGTGCAATAACGGGCGAAGCTATCATCCGGTGGCAGGCGCAAGTCAGCGACATTCTGGGCGTATTTTTCGAGCAGGTGCTTGCGGGTGCGGATCTTTTCTACTTCCCATACGTAGATGAGGGTTTCGATCCCTTCCTGTTGCGACTCGTGATATTTGAACAGCCTGCCCGTCTTGAGCTTGTGGTCTGTGCGGAACCAGTAATTGAGCAGCGTGCGAGTGGTATCAGTGATGCCCTTGCAATCGGCATCTTTCCAGGCCTTCACGGCTTGGCGCAGGGCAGGAACACAAGGGCCGGAGCGCAGCTTGGCCGTGATGTCCAGCAGGCTGGGCGTTTCATCGGCGGATTTTTTGCGTCGCGGCATTTTCCGTCAACGACCTTTCATCGACTCTCCGGCGAACAGGATGTCCGCACCCCACTTCTCCGCCAGATCTTCCCACCGCTGATTCTTCGACTTGATCAAAGCAATTTTCTTTGCCCTCGTCCAACCCTTCAATTGTTTCTCACGCCCGATGGCCTTGTGAATATCATCAAAGCCCTCGTAGTACACCAGCCGGTCGCAATGATATTTGCTGGAAAATCCTTCAATCTCGCCGCGTTTGTGTTCCAGGGCGCGCCGGTAGATGCTGTTCGTTATACCAATGTAGAGCGTGCCCGACCGGCTGCAAACGATGTACACGAAATACTCGTGGTCCTTCATAGCAACTCGCAACCCTGTCATCCTGAACGGAGTGAATGCTTCGCGAAGCGAAGCATTCACGGAGTCGAAGGACCCCGCGTTTGCCTCCATCTGCACTGGCGCTGCAAGGCGTTCTCACCGCGCTCCGTGCGAGCCACAGTAAGAATGCCTTGCGGCACTTGTGCCGCTTTCGGCTGCACCGGGGTCCTTCGACTCATGGGCATCGCGCAAAGCGCGACGCGCATTTCGCTCAGGATGACAGTTGTAGAGTTCACTTGATTTCGACCGTCAAGCTCTTTGTCGTGTCGTTCCCCAGAATGTCAATCGCCTTCACCACTACCGTGTACTCGCCCGGTTCGGCATATTCGTGCTTTACCGACAACTCCAGCTTCGGGTTCTTGCGCGTGCGGTAGGACTGCCATTGGTTGTGGAAGGTGTCGTCTTTGAAGTCCCAGTCGATGGCCCAGTAGTCCACCATCTGGCTCCAGTGCTTGATGGCGCGGCGAACCTCCTCCGGCACGTCGTCGAGCGGAATGACAAAATCGGAGAGCGTGAGAGTCAGCTCGCGCTTCTTCGTTTTCGCGTCAACCCTTAAAGCACCCAGTTCGAAGAAGTGCACGTCGCCCTGCTCGACGGCTTTCTTCTCCAGAACCTCGCGGGGAATTTTCTTGAAGGCTGCGTCCACACGGGCCTGGGCGGCGATCTCTTTTGCGGTTTCGTTGATTTCGAGGGCGAACTCCCAGCCCAGCACATCCACGGCGGGCTTTTGCGGAGAGTTGAGGCCTTTGCCGCTGGCTTTCCACACTTCGGCGGCGATGGCGTTCACGTCGGCTCGGGTCACCGGAGCGTCCACGGCGCCCACGTGCACCATGCGTCCGCCTTTGACGCCGTGCAGCCAGACGTGGCCGCTGACCGGCGTGGCGTGATAAAGCTCAAGGATGAATTTGCGGTAGGCGGCCTCGCGCTGGCGCTGCTCCTCCAATCTGTCATCCTGAGCGGCAGAACCCGATTCGCTTGCGAATCGGGTTCTGGAGTCGAAGGACCTCTTGTCCGCTTGCAGTGCTGACCGGCCTTGCGAGGCGTTTTCGCCACGATCTGAAAGCCGTGCAGAGAACTCCTTGCTAGGCCGCTGCTGGGCGCCGGCAGACATGGGGTCCTTCGCTTCGCTCAGATGTAATGAAAACCAAAAAAGCGTGCCTCCAAGGGTAGAGTACGTGCTCGAAGCACAAGCCCTGAAGGAGGCACATGATGATCCACGTTGGCGTAGATCTTCACCAGAGATTCTGTTACATGACGGCGTTAGAAACAAGAGGGAAGTTATTGCAATCGGGGGCCGTAAACAACGAGCGGT
>QIAA01000239.1 GCA_003224905.1 Acidobacteriota bacterium | reverse complement strand
TTTTCCGTTCCTTGCTTTTTTCCCGCTCGTATCGCTGCATTCGTACTACGAAAGCGGTAAGCGGAGTCAGCATTATCTGGCACTCGGGGTCGTTTTCGTTTCATCCATCTACCTGGTATATCAACAGGTCCTAATGTTACTGGTTTGCTGGGCCTGCCTTTCTGCGTTCCGGCTCATTCGCTTCGACAGAAAAGAGCTGGTTACCTTCTACGCTGTGATGCTATTCGGAATACTTGCACACCTTTTCCAGAGCTTGTTGTTTTTAGGTGGGGCGACGTTCCTGCAGGAGCTTAGGTTCACGGTATCTAATCGCATGTTCGGCGTCCCCACAACCGCGGATCTCAAAGACTTTTATCAGGCGATCGGAGTTGTGCATCAGGGAACGCACCCTTTCGATCCTGTCGCGCTGCTGGCTGCGGTAGACCGATCGCTACTGTCACCAGGCCGTCACCTCCTGACCCAGTTAGGACTGGCATTTGTAGCCTTTGTAATTCTGCGGGGATTCGTACGAAACTATCCTCCTTGTAGTTGAAGACAGCCAATTTCGCGAGATGGTCTCTCGCTTTGCGTGCATAGGGATATGGCTACTCGCGACGAACGCCGTTCCGCTCCTGGTCTTTCCAGCTTACTCGGCGAATTATCAGTTATCAGGCGCTAACTACTTATTCCTCGCCATTGGGATAATCGCGGCGATAGGGTACATTGTTCGAGAAACATTCGTACGACGACCCAACGAGATCCTCCCTAGCCTCAGGAGCAGTAAGTCACGCGGCGGCGCAGCAGTCTGGCTGGCGCTGACTCTTAGTATCGTAGTGTTTGCGGTGTGGCAAGCGATAAGCTATGGGATGCTCACGTCGCAGGCAACGGCACGCATGCTGGCGTCAGACCCGCATCGTCAACTGCCTGAGATCATGAGGGCACTCGAAGGCAAGGTAGTGATGACGAATGTATATCCCTCTATCGCGTCTTTCTTCACGCGTGAGGCAACGTTTGGTGGGTGTGAACTCGCAGCATTTCCTACGGAGCGGTTCAACCACCTGTTCAACGGCGGCTTCGAGGATTTCAATTTCCAAGGGAATTCGCCGCTGAACGAGGTGTCCCCGAGTGAAATCTTTATTACCAAGGAGTCGGCGGACGTACCTCAGGGTACAACCTCCGTACGCATGATCGTTCCGGAGAACGTCACTGTCGATTACCAACAATGGGCGACGCTTCCCCGCCAGCCTGAGACATACGAGGTCACTGGCGCAATGCTGGTGAAGACAGCTGTCCGGGACAGGACGCGTGTTTATCTACGGGAAGCTGGGCAACGCTTGTTGACCTTCAGTGATTACCATCCCGGCGATGGAATGTGGCACCTGCTGACTGTAAAATCCATCTTTCCCTCAAACGTCATCTCGGCGCGATCGGTTGAATTCGGACTGAACGTCGCGTCGGGCGGTCAGCAACTGCAGCTGGACGCCGCGGTGCTATACGATACGCCATTGCGCAAGGGCGACGCCAAGCCAACGATCGCATACGACGACAAATCCAACATCCTTCAGGTCGTATCCGCAAGCGATTCGGTCCCCAAGAGCCTAGACCCATACGGGTGCCATACCGCTTGGATTAAGGGGTATACGCACTCGACCGACTTAAGGCCTGCGTATTACGCACTTTTCCGGTCCTTGTATACTGGTTTCACGCTCTGCCGCGAAAACGAGTGCCTCGACCGCCTTGAAAACTACGTTGCCTCCCGCTATCGGAAAGTCTTCAAAAACGACCTGGTAACTATTTTTTCGCTCGAAGAAGCTGGTTCAACTTCTGCCCACTCTTCACGCGTTCGCAACAAAGGACCGGCGCTCAAGGGGAGGGTTGAGGGCGTTCTTCACTTCAGTTCTCAGACGCCCCGATGCCCAATGAGTTCACCTTACCCCGTTATCGCTAGCCCGACTTACGACCATTGGAGAGGAACCATTCTCTTACTCTTCGCTGTCGCGCTGATCAAGGGTGTGCTTTTTGCGATTATCATCCCACTGGGGCAAGGTCCGGACGAACCGGCGCACGTAGTGCATACGCTTCTTTATGCACGCCAAGCGCGTCTTCAAATTGTGGGACTGCATGATCCCAGCATCGATCAACGTCCACTGTGGTCTTCCATGTTCTGGCCGGCAGCTTTCTATGAACAACCGGACATCCTCGAGAATATGTTCAAAATGCTTCGAGCGAACCGCTTTTGGGAATTGGTGGAAGCTCCTCCTCCACACCCTGTTGCCGCATACGAAATGGCACGAAGTCACCTCATTCAGTATGTCGCCCCCCGAAGATACACGACTCCGATGTACTTTTACCTCGCGTCGCTACCGCTTCGCTGGTTTAAAATCGAATCCGTCTTCGGACAATGGTTATTCTTGCGAATGGTCTCGGTCTCGCTCGGATTGGGCGTAATCGGCTTCACGTACGCTACGGCGAAGCTGTTCTGGCCGAAAGAAGACTGGCCGGCGTTCGCTGCCGCGGCGTTCCTCGCGTTTCTCCCGCAATTTTCGTTTCTGTCCTCTGTGGTAACTCCAGATAACCTGATCGCATTTCTTTCGTCGGCGACGCTGTATACGGCTTGTCGAGTCGGATCTGTAGTCACAAAAGGGACGGGAGTCTGGGTCCCTGTCGCACTCGGACTTAGCTGTGCGGCAGTCAAAGAGCAAGGCATAGCTGTTTTCGTCTTCAGTCTGTCTATCCTTCCGCTACTTCTATTGTGGACCCGCCAAAATCATGGCCGCTTTATCAACAGGTCCATAATCGTCCTTGTGGGGATCGCGTTGGCCTCCTTTATAATCGTGTTTCTTCTTTACGGAACTACCCCATTCGACCGTGCGGCGAGACTTCTGTCGGAGCGCGTCTCCAATCCGGCCCCAGTATTTTTTGTTTCCCCGCTGGTGTATGTGCGATTTTTTCTTATAGCTTTCGTCAGCTTCTGGTTTTCCTACGGATGGGCCGTGTATAAGATGTCTTTGGGTTGGAACATCATTTTTGCGGCGATCAGTATACTGGCGGCGATCGGAGTTCTGCGGGCGGTCGTTGTCGAACGTAGACGCAATTCTATCGACATGCGCTGCATGGGCATGGCGATTGCGTTGTTTGTTATTTGTGTGTTTTCCGTCGTTATAGTCCTCGGCCCAGGCGCTGACGGCGTGCAGGCCCGGCACTTTTTTGCAGCCTTTCCTGCAATCGCCATCCTGCTAACCATGGGGTTATCCGAAGTGCCGAACGAGCAGTACCGTCATGTGGCGCTCCGCGGCTTTACGATTTTCATGTTGTTTCTTAACACAATTGCTTTGACCAAGTACCTCCTTCCTTTGTTCTACCTCGGCCGCGCCCACTCCTAAACGCTATTTGGAACGACATACCACAAGCGCCAGTCTCTCAGAGCCGATGCAACTGAAACACCGTACTGTTGTTGCTCTGCTAGTTGGCCTGTACTTCCTCGCTAGTGGATTAAGCTGGATCACCGAACGCTGGCTACCGGCGATCTCAGGCAGCCAAGGCAACTTGCGGCTCACGTTAAGGCACTTTCATCAACCCGATGAATGGGGAGTCACTCCGCAGTCTCTTAAGATAGTTTTTGGTACAGTCAAGGAGGGAGGATCGGGTGTTTTCGCGCCGGCTTGGCTCTACGAGGATCTTCTAGTCGCTTACTTCATCCTCACCGTACTCTTGTTCGTGCGCATCACTCACACGGTTTCGACGGCTACGGACAGTCAACGCGCGCAAGGGGTGGGTGTCGATTTTGTCCTTCGTTACACAACGATTGTCGACAGGATTTCACAATCTCCGGCTGACGCTCGCATACTGGAGATAGGGCCAGGCATCGCAGGTCTGGCGAGATTTCTTCATAAACATACCGTGATTGGCATTGATGATCGTTCGATCAGCCGAAGCATGTTGCCGCAAAATCTCAAGATGATTCAGGGATCAGCGCTGAACGCGCCGTTTTCCGACAGTTCATTCGATTATGTTGTGTGCGTTGATGTGATTGAACACCTGCCCTCGGTTGAGCGCGAGGGACTGATAAAAGAGTCCCTACGAATCACGAAAGACACGTTATTCATCGCTGCGCCGAGCGGGATGATGTCGGCCCGAGTGGAACGGTTCTTGTACGCCGTACTTGCCCCTTTTTATCGATTTTTCCGTAAAGATCTCTCCTTTCTACGCGAACACATAGAAAAGGGCCTTCCCGTAAAGGAAGATCTGCTTCGCGCCATCACGACTTCTGCTCCGGGCGCGCAAGTATCCACTTCGCGCAATGTGAACCTTTGTGTCTGGGTAGTTTGCATGTGGCTCGATCCTCTTGTGAGATGGACAACGAAACGTACTGGAGTCACCTGGCTGAGCGGCGTGCTGCGGCCGATTGCTCGCCTTTTGAGCTTCAGCCCGGAGTACAGAACTGTTTTCGTTGTTTCGAAGGTAGCGCACCGGAATCCTTAAGGACGCAGGTGGAAACCAGAGACGATCAAAACATGGGTGCGCCGCGGAACTGGCTGGCCGAATTCGACGGGCTCCGATTTGTCGCCGCGCTCACGGTGGCGATCGTTCACTACACGCCTGTTACGGCGCCTTTCCGCTCCGTGCCGGTTTGGCTGCGCTCTCGCGGGGATGAATTATCAATTGCGAATTTGAGCGTTGCGCTGTTCTACGGGCTCTCTGCGTTCCTGCTTACGTACCTCGAACTTCTCCGACGTCAAAGCGGCCGCCCGATGAGCGTAACGCGCTTCTATCTGCGCCGTATTCTTCGGATCTGGCCACTGTACTTTTCTATCCTTGCTCTGGGCCTGGTCTTGATGGCGCCCAAGGGTCCATCGGTCTATTCTGGGGAGGATCTCCGGTCAGGCTGGCGATGGGGCGTAGAACACATTTGGATGTACCTGACCCTAACATCTAATTGGAGCCTGGTGTTCAATGGCATCGGCAGCTACATCAATGCGGCGTCTTCAAACCTCGATATTTTATGGAGCATCGCAGTAGAGGAACAATTCTACTTGCTGTTCCCGATTTTCCTTCTGCTCTGCTTCCGTAGGCCCGGTCTCTGGATCAAACTCGCAATTACTGCGCTGTTCTTCGGTTTGGCGTCGCGCGCAACTCTGGTCTGGACCAGCGCATCATTTTCAAGTGGCGGGTCAGGTGGTTACATTTACTACGCAACCTCCTCGTACGTCGAGGTGTTCGTGGCGGGAGCGCTCGCTGCCGCTGTCTACACCGACTCTGAAGGAAGCACTATAATTCAACGCCTATTTCGAAGGCCGATCGCTGGCTTGGCCCTCATCGGCGCTCTACTTTGTCTTGGCCTATTCTGGCGACCGTCCCTCTTTCCGCCGTACGCAAAGTCTGCGAGCAACATCGTCCGGATAGCTGAGCAAACCAGAGCGATTTGTATCTATCCGATGCTGGGTTGCGTCATTGCGGCCGTTCTGTTGTGGGTCCTCATCAATCCGAATTCTACTGTATCACGCGCGTTGCGGACCCGGCCCCTCCGGGCGCTAGGCTCGCTCTCGTTCGGCCTCTACCTCTGGCACCCCCTCGTCCAGCCGTTGATCCGGACAATCGACCACCTGACCGTGACGGCGATGCCGGCACAGACGCAGGTCCTCGGTGCCAACCTGCTGTTTCTGTTATATCTGTCTCTCAGCCTTATGTGTGCTGCGATTACGTACTTCCTGATAGAGGCACCTGTATTGCGTTGGAAGCAACGGTTCGCCGGCAACTCAGCAGGCGTCCTGGCACCGGAACGAAATACAGCGTTAGTGCTTCCACCGGTATTCGCGGCAGGAGCGTTCGCAGCATTACTGATCTCGTCCGACGTGCTGTACCCAGCGGGCCCTGCAGCCCCTGCCATTCAAGTACAGCACAACCTTCAGCCCGTAGGTCCTCCTCCCCCGGTGCCGGAAGGTCTGCGGTCTCAGCCAGAAGCAAGTGCCGGCAGCGTGCTGCTCGATTGGAGGCCCGTCGAAGGCATTGATCATTTCGAGATTGAGCAACTGGAACTTCGTACTGGCGGACTAGGGCGTCAGCAGATCGTCGGTGCCCCCTCAAGTAATCACACCTATCGTTTTCAGAATCTCGTTCTCGACGCGGCATATCGTTTCCGGATTCGGGCATGTTCCAAATCCGTCTGTTCCGACTGGTCACCCCCGACTACCAGTTCGTCGATACAGCGTCACGAAGCCCGGTGAGCTTTTGCCCTCATCAGCCTGAGAGAGTTCCCTTTCTTACGCGAGCCTCTGG